>DASTGE010000599.1:0-7354 GCA_035719405.1 Burkholderiaceae bacterium | reverse complement strand
CGGCGCCGATGAACCCGAGACCAGCGTGAGCGGCGGAATCTGCGATCTCGAACAGGGCATGGCTCAACTGATGCCTGGCCGCTCGCAAACGGGCATCCACGCCTCGCGAATTCCTCGAGATCAAATTGGCGGCAAAGTCGGACGCGCCGGAACTTCTCAGCTCATTCTGCAACGTGACAAGGAAGCTCTTGTAGGTCGTCAGGGAACCGACGAGTTGCTTCATACGCCCGGCATCACCAATACTGTGCTTCATGCCGCTCAGACCGGCAACAATCAGAATGGTACTGCCAATGATCGTGCCGCAGGAAACGGTTGCGAGAGTGCGCGGCCATCCAGTCGTGAGATGAAGGCTATGAAGCTGTTCGACGCACTTGTGAATGCCGGTAAGCATGTCCGCGCTTCCTGCACCCATCTTGACTTGGTGGGTCAAGAAGCCCTCACCTCCTGGCCGAAAGAACCTTCTGGCCAAGCTGTGAATGTCCAACATCGTATTGCCGTTCAAGTGCTTCTCGACGGCGTCGATGCCATCCAGCCAGGACGAAATATGTTGATCGACCTGCTCTAACAGGTCTTCAAGCTCATCAGGGCTGTCGGAGAAGGAGGAACGTGCAGAGTGAAAGCCCGTCGAACCGCTGGCAATGCTTTCAAGGTCGTCGTCAATGTCTTCAGCACTGGCTTTCGACCGCGTCGCTTCGGCCAACTGATCAGCGAGAAGCACGGAAAGCGAGCGGTCGTAACGCTTCACGCTCTTGCCGCGCGAAGACTTATCCGCTGACGTGTCGTCATTTGACGACACGTTGGTCGGCGGCTCCTGGCGCGAAATGTTCTCGCTCGACGATCGGCGGCGGGACGACTTGGAGGTATCGCGTTCTGCGGGATTCCGGCGGGTTCGTGACGTCGCAACGGAAGAGGATTCGCCTTCTGACGGAACTCTCCTTGGCAAACCGGATTGAGCGGCATTTACTGAAGAGCCAACACGTTTCTGGTCGACCGTGGAGACGGCGCCCGGATCCGTGCAACCCAGGCCAACGCGTTTTAAAGCATTCGATATGCGGTCCATACAAGTAGTCTGTCTGTAGATGCGAGGCAAAAGAAGAGACGAGGATCTTGGATCTTCCCCCGCCAGCCAGAAATTTTTTCGCGAAAAGAAATCGTGCGCCCCGAAGGATCGGGGGATGGAAATCCCCCCCGATTCGAATAGTCATTTGCCATTGTCACCAGCCTGGCGACGATAGCCCGAACCCCTGTGCTCACCGCCCCAAGGCGCTCATCAGCCACAGCGAGAGCATCGTCCCGACGATCAACCAGACCAGAACGATCACGACGCTGCCCGCCAGACTGCGCGGCCTCGAGCCCTGCTCGGCCATCCACTGTTCCGCCTTCCGGCGCGACTCCTCGACCACGTTCGGAGGCAGCATTCTCACCGTCAGCCAGATCAAGGCCGGCAGGAGAATGACGTCGTCGAGGTACCCCAGCACGGGGATGAAATCGGGGATGAGATCGATGGGACTGAGCGCATATCCGACGACGATCACCACCATCGCCTTGGCATACCAAGGGGTGGATGGATGCGATCGCGCGAACCATAAGGTCATCGCATCACGCTTGATGCGACGTGCCCAGCTTCGGGACGCTTCGACAAAGCCCATCGGGAGCAGCAGTACAAGGAAACCGCCAACTTTAGGGCAACTGGAAGGACTGGAGATCAGGCGCCGTCCGCTCCTGTCCATGCGAATGCCGGCTTCCGCAGGGCTGCTCGGTCCGGTGCATGGAACAGCAGCGCCCTTGCAAGATGGGCGTCGGTTTGCTCCCCGGCAATTACGGCGTCGTGATTGACAGATAGGCAGTCATGTGACGATGGCGATCCAACTCCAATGGAGGATTACCATTATCAGACAGCGGCGTCCTCTGGCCCCTGAGCGATTCCCCATCTGGACAAATACTCGAGAAGCATAATTGGCGACCTTACGACTCGTAAGTCATCAAGCCGGGTGAACCGATTGATTCAGCGGCATCGCCATTCAATGCATACCACAAGCGTACTTCGAATAGCCCGCAAGGGGAGAGAGTTGATTTACCGGGATGATTCTGCACATGACAGTCAGCACGTGACCTGGTTTGACACGTACTTGTGACAGGCGGGCGAGAAGATCGACGCCGACCGTTGCGCGGGTAGCGTCGGTCCGTCGTATCACGCACGCATGCTGGCAGATGGCGCTGCCCGTTCCGTCTCATCCGGATCCGGCGCTTGCTGCTCATCTGCAAACCATGCGTCGAGGCCGCCGCGGAGCGCCCGCACACGCCCGATCCCATGTTCATCGCGCAGCTTGCGCACAGCGACCGCCGCGGACACTTCGTTGGGGCAGTTGCAGTACACGACGATGTCCCTGTCCCTCGGCAGGCTGGCGCCATGGGCACCAATCTCCTCCAGCGGCAGATGCAGCGCGCCGGGCAGCATCCTGTCGTCGATCTGGAGGCTCGATGCGGGGCGAATGTCGACGATCACGGGAGCGGAGTCGCCAAGGAGCAGCGAACGCAGTTCGTCGACGCTGATGCGTGGCGTCTGCAGCGCGACGAGCAAGCGGTGACGACGCCAGAACCGCATTGCAATGATCCCGGCCAGCACCACCGCCAGGGCGACGAGCGCGATGCCACCCGTGCTGGACAGCACGTCGAGCACCCTGCGGATCTGGTTGTGGAACAGCACGCCCAGCAGGAGGAAGACGAGCGTCCACAGGGCCGCGGCCACGGCTTCAAAGGCAAGGAAGGTGCGCCACGTCATGCCGAGAGCGCCGGTCATCGGCGCAGCCACGACCGAGACGCCGGGGATGAACTTCGCTGCGATCAGCGAACTGCCTCCCCAGCGAACGATCAGCGATTCGCTTTGCGCAACGCAGGAGTCTGGAGAGAGCGAGATGCGGCATAGCAAGCGCATCATGCGCCGGCCATATCGACGGCCCGCGAGGAACCATGCAGCGTCACCCGCCGCATTACCCACCACCGAGGCGGCGAAGATCGCGGCCGGCAAGGACAACCCGGTGGTGACGAGCCCGCCTGCGATCACCAGGAGGGGCGCTGCCGGCACCGGCACCCCCATCCGCGCGAGGAATGTCATCACGAGAACGATGAGCACGGCATCGTGCTGCAGCAGAGTGACGATCGCTTCCATGACGAGCCGGCCTTCCTCGCTGAATGGTGAACGCGAGTGACCAGTTCAGTTTAAGTGACGGACTCGAATTGAAATAGTCTGCCGGACTCAAAAGTGCGTTGCGAATCGTGCAAGGAACGCCGGGGGCGACCTCCGGCCGGCAGCCTAGAGCAGCCGGAGCGCCGGAAACGGTGGATTGACCGGGCCGTTCGGACCCAATTTGTTGAGCATGATCATGCCGATCTTCCATTTGCCGTCGGTCATCATCCCCTCCACGATGAAATGGCGCGGATGGGTGCCGTCCTTCAGCAGGCTGATGCTGGCCCAGCCGATGGCGGGGTTGTTCGGCACGCAGTAGAAGACGCCCTCCTCGCTGCTCAACAGTGTGCTCGAGCGATAGGTGCCCTGACTGCCCTCCTTCCCCGGATCGAAGGTGAAGGAAATCTTCCCCGGCTGCAACCAAGCCTCCGACCAGGAGTATTCGCCAGCGAGGCCGTTGAGTGTGACGATGTCGTCCGCCCCGTGCCAGCCGAGAGCGCCGGACTGCACGTCCGCGTAGCGCTGCCACGCCTGGTATGCCTGCTGCCCGATTTGCGCATCGAGTTGGGCGGCCTTCAGCAGGCTGTCGACGTGGGCAGGATCGAGGGGGGCATGTGGCTGCATGGGGATTCTCCGAGTTGCGTTTCCTCACTCGAAGATGCTATGAGCGAGCGCGTCGGTGAACACCCCTAGTTCGGAACTCCGAGACGCCACGCGCACAATTGCATCAGGGTGCTGCCCGCACGCGTATCGAATCAGGCGCTTATCGAAACAGGTCATTCACTTGCCGCTCAGCGTCGCCCGCAGCCAGAGCCAGATGGCGGTGACTGCGATCGAGGCGATGGTCACGGGCACGCCGATGCGTGCATGCCGCCGCCAGTCGATGCGCACGCCATGGCGCGCTGCGGCGTCGACGACGATGATGTTGGCGATGCTGCCGACGATGAACAGATTGCCGGCGAAGGTGCTCACCAGCGCAAGCAGGGGTCCTGCGATGCTGTGCTGCGCGAGCGGCAGGAGCAGCATCACGGCGGGCACGTTGGACACGATGTTGGACAGCACGAAGGTCGCGCCAAACAACGGCACCGGATGATCCAGACGCAGGCCGGCCGACGCGGAGAAGTCGACCAGTCGTTGTGGCAATCCGGTCTGCTGCAGCGCATGGTTGACGATGAACAGTCCCATGAAGAGCACGAGAAGTTCCCAGTCGACATGCCCGAGCATCTCGCGGGAATGCAGCTTGCGGCTCATCAGGAGCACGCCAGCGCCTATGAGCGCCACCACTTCGCGCGGCCAGGAAGAGAACAGGAACGACAGCAGGATCGCGAGCGCGACTGCAAGGCCCTTCGCCGTCTGCCAGCGGCTCAGCGCCTTCGCGCGTTCGGGCTGAGCGGCTTCGCGCAGCTGCGAATCAGGGTCTTTCCATTGCCCGCGGGCAATCAGCACCAGCAGGCCCCAGGTGGCCACAAGCCCTGCGATCACGGGCACCGCGGCTTCCCGTGAATAGCCCGCGAACGACAAACCCATGGTTTGTCCGATGAGCATGTTCTGCGGATTGCCGATGAGGGTGGCAGCAGACCCGATATTGGCGGCACACGCAAGTGCGAGCAGAAAGGGCACCGGCGCGAGTCCGCGGCGCCGGCAAGCCTCGACCAGCACAGGCGCCACGGCCAGGCAGACGACGTCGTTGCTGAAGACCGCGGACAGCGCGGCAACGACACCGATCAGCGCCGCGAGCAGCCGCGGCGGCGAGACTTGAAGCGATGCGAGGCGATGCGTGATCCAGTCGTAGAAGCCGCCCAGTCGCATCTGAGCCGAGACCACCATGAACGCGAACAGCAAAATGAGCGTCGGCAGGTGGATCGAGCGTGCTGCCTCTTCCACACTGACGGCCTCGCTGGCGATCATCGCAATGGCGCCGAGCAGCGCCACGCCGGTGCGGTCGAGTTGAAGGTACGGCAGACCGCCGAGCACCATGCCGAGATAGACGAGGGTGAAGATGACAACGACGGTGACTTGCATGCGCGCATTGTGCTCATGCGCGCAATCCGGACGCGCCTCGCGTTGAACGCGCGAGGTGGTCCTACCCGCGACCGTGCAGCACTTCCTCGAGCTGACGATGGCGCGCCACCGACACCTCGTAAAAGTCATGCACACAAGTGCGCGCGCCGAATCCTTCCTTCCAGTCGGCGAGCCCGAAGTTGATCGTCCGCCCCTCGTCCTCATTGCAGATGCCGAAGTCGAAGTAAGGCTTGTCCACATACCGCTCGCGGATCAACCAGCCGAACAGGCCGTCGATCGCCCCGGCGGCCTGGCCTTCGTCGGTGACTGCGCTGTATTGCACATGCGCCACCAGAGGCGTCTCGTAGATCGTGGCACCAGCCACGGGCTTGTGGTTCAGGTAGGCGGTGAACTGCCTGATCTGATGCGGGAAGCGCGATGCCAGCATCGAGATCTCCTGCAACGTATGCACCGGTCGCACTGCATAGCGCGCGAGCAGGCGCGGCTCCAGCACTTCCTTCCAGAACGGGGCGAAGTCCCGCTCCTCGCGCAGCTCGACACCGAAGCGGCGGGCCTTGCTGATCTCGCTGCGCCTGCCCTTCCGGAAGGGCAGCGGATGATCGCGGGACACAACGAGCGCGCAGTCGCGCCGCACGAGCCTGGCGTCCAGCGCGAACAGGGCATGATCAATTTCATCGTCGGGACCACTGCTGAAGAAACGGGGAATGCGCTTGTAGAGCAGCCGCCGGATGCCGAGCGACTCCAGATGTTGCAGGACGGCCGAAAACTCGACCAGCACATCGGATAGAGTCGCCTGCTGCCGAACCAGAAGGCCCCCGTATGTCAGCCCTGCATGGCTCACGACTTCGCCCGGCTTTGCCAGATTGGCTGGCAGCAGCGCGACCGTGCGGCCGCCTTGTCGCACAACCAGGGAATGATCGCGGAAGCGATCACTGTGATAGTCCATGTAGTCGCGGTCGAACAAAAAGGTCGCATTCTTCGCCGCAGCAATGAAGCAATTCCATTCCGATTTGCACGTAGCGTCGTATCGCTCCACCTGAATTGCGAGCGGATCCGTCGAGCGCAAGGCAGACTTCAGGGACGCGGTATCGAAGGCATCCGCCCAGCCGGGATTACGGGAATAATGACCGGCCGGGGCCTCGGATGTCGCCTGCTCAGCACTCAAGGAGCTGGACATGAGAGCGCGTCGGCCGCGAAGGCCATTTCAGGCAACCGCTGTTCGATATGAAGGTTTCGCGCCAAAAGACGACAGGCGACCTCTGGGCGCACGCTCCAGCCGCCCGGCGATAAAAATGGTTTCAAGGCCCGCTCCTATATGGGTCAGAACTGATGGCAATACTATTCCCAACATGTACTTCTTTTCCGGATGGCGCGGCCAAAGACACCCCCTTGCAGTCCAGGCTGGATCGGCTCGGCCAGTCTTGGTCACCTCTATCCTGCGAACCCGTACTTTACGGGCATTATTAGATTGGCAAACCTTTCAGCATCGAGGATCAAATTGACTTACGGACGTAACATTTCCCGATATGAACAGGCCTACGTGGCCTCGGACTTCGAGACTATTCAGGCACGAATGCGCAAACGCAAGCTCCTGGAAGTGCTCGGGCAATGGAAGCCCAGCCGAATCCTGGAGATCGGCTGCGGCGCGGATGCGCTGTTCAAGCACTATCGCGATTTCGAGCGCTTCGTGGTGGTCGAGCCCGGCAGCCGCTTTGCAGCGCTGGCACAGGAAACGGCCGGAGGTGATTCTCGCATCCGGATCGTGCGAGCCCTGATGGAGGATGCGGTGTCGGAGCTGGCTGTCGAGAGCTTTGACTGCATTGTGCTCAGCGGCCTGTTGCATGAGGTGCCCTCGTGCGAGCCATTGCTCGAGGCCGTTGCCAAGGTGACGAAGCCGCATACGCGAGTCCACGTGAATGTGCCGAACGCGCGCTCGCTGCATCGCCTGCTCGCGATCGAAATGGGACTGATACAGGAGTTGCACGAGATCTCGCAATTGCAACTGACGCTGCAGCAGTCGCGCACCTTCGATGCCCAAAGCCTCGCCTCCTTGTGCGAACGCTGCGGCTTCACCGTCGTGGAGTCGGGCTCCTACTTTGTCAAGCCGTTTTCGCATTCACAAATGGCGCAGCTGATGACGTCCCG
>DASTGE010000598.1:0-7963 GCA_035719405.1 Burkholderiaceae bacterium | reverse complement strand
CTCGACGAGCGGATGCTCGACGGCCTTTATGGCCTGGAAAAGCACCTGCCCGGGCTCGGTTCCGAAATCTTCGTTCACCTGAGGAAGAACTCCGGCGGCTGAGGATGGGCTGAAGCGGGTGTCGGCGAGATGAACATCGACCGCGTGCCCAGACTGGGGGACCGGCATCAGTCGATCTGCGCGGCCGCCTGCTCGCAGCGGGCGGCCCGCTCCTCGTCGCCGCCTGAACGGGCAAGCCGTGCGAGCGTGCGCCATGCGTGGCGACGCGCCTGTGCAGGCAGTGTTGCGGAGCGGGCCGCCTCCTCGAGCAGCCGCGTCGCCTTGCCCCAAAGCTGTCGCTCCGCAAAGGCAGCGCCGACGGCTGCCGCCACGGCGGGATCCTGTGGATGTGCAGCCTGTGCGGATTCCAGGCGGGGTAGCCATTCGCCCGGCATGCCTTCGATGGCATCCACCAGCGCCAGGGCAACCTGCTCCCGCTCGTCGGGCTGCAACTCTCTGAGGCGGTCCCAGAACGGCCGCAGCCAAGCACGCGCATCTTCGGGTGCGCCGAGCTGTGCGGCACGACTGGCGGCGCGCGCGGCGACGAAGGGATCGCGCCGGTCGGCCGCATCGAGTTGCTGCCATGCACGGCGAAGCTGGTCGGGGTCGTGCATGCCGTCGATCGCCTCACACGCGAGGGAGCGCAGCAGTCCCTGCGCAGCGACGCGCGAGAAGCCCTGGTGCTTGGCGAGCAGGCGCGCCGTACGCAACGCCTCCAGCGGCTGCTGCTCGAGCCGGCTGGCCTGCAGCTTCAGCCGCAGCGCCTGAGTGCGCCGTGCTGCTCCCGCCGGCAACTCCGCCAGCAGGTCGAGCGCACGCGAGGCGTCACGGTCCTCGAGCGCCCATTCGGCAGCGAGAAGTCGGGCACCGTCGTCGACCGCGCGCGGCAGCGCCACCCGCCTGGACAACGCGAAGGCACGCTTGATCTCTTCGTCGCGACGGACCTTGTCCTGCAGTCGATGCAGGCTCGCGGCCGCCAGCAAATGGCCCAACACCTGCAGCTCATGGTCACCAGTCAGCTCGGGCGTGCTGTCCTGGATCGTCAATGCACGCTGGGCCGCCTTCTGCGCGCGGGTGTAGCGGGCTGCCAGAAGCTCGGCCAGCGACTCGCGCAGTGCCGACTGTGCTGCACGCTCACGTCGCAGCACCCGCCATTCACGTGCGCGCGTGGGCAGGTTCAGCAGCGCATGGACACCGTTGATGACTGACACCAGCGCGAAGGAGCTCAACACCAGCGTGAGCAGAAACAGGTTCAGCGAGACGTCCATGCGCCAGCCGCCCCAATACAGGCTCACCAGGCCGTCGTTGCGCCCGAGCGTGGAGGCGGCAACTACGGCGACGACGAACAGCAGCACGAACCAGATGACGGAACGCATCGCGTCTTCAGCTCCTGCTACCGGCCGGCCGCCAGCGCCGACAGCGCCGCCAGGGTGTCGTCGGGCCGCGGGACGTTCACCAGATGCGCCTGGGCCGCGACCTGTTTCACCAGGTCGGTCACCACTGCGACGCGGCGCGAGGTGCGGTCGAAGTAACGGTCAATTGCGGCCTGTACGTCCCGTAGATCGGACTGGGCTGTATCGAACTGACGGCTCAGAATTGCGAGCCTTGCATTGAGCAGCCGCAGCTTTACGTTCTCCCGCACGAAAAACCCCTGCTCCGGCGCGAGCAGCGCCGCCTCAGGCGAGTCGATCCGGGTCACACGCACCAGCGCGCGCACCTCCTCCCAGACGCGGTTGCCGGCTGCACGCCACAAGTCGTCGAGACGGGTTGCCCACGCAGCGTGCCCGCTCGCCGATGCCGGCGCGGACGCCGAGTGCGCCGAGTGCGCCGACGGCCCGCGTGCCACATCCGTAGATGATTGGGCACGACGCGGCACTTCGGCAGCAGCCAAGAGCGGCAGCTCGTCGACCATGCGGATCGCCTCGTCGAGCCGGATCGCGAGCATGGAGAGGTCGACGATGCCCACAGCCTTTATCCGGTCGAGGTCGCGCGCAATGGCACGGCGCACACGCTCCAGCCGCGGCTGGTTGGCACGCGCCAGCCGCTCGTCGGCCTGCTTCAGGGTCGCGACCAGCGGCTCAGCACTCCCGGTCAGTGCCGACTGTTGCTGCGCCACGCGGATCGCGGCCTGGATGTCGGTGAGCAGGTTCTCATCGCGCGAGCGGCTCAACGACTGGATGAGCTCTTCGAGCTGGCTGCGCTGCAAGGTCGTCTCGTTGACACGCGCATCGAGCAGAGCCACTTTGGCGGAAGCTTCGCGCGCCGCGTCCTGCGCCTGCTTGGCGAGCACGCGCGCTTCGGCGGACTCGCCCTGGCTCTCCTGCTGGCGCTTGACGAGGTCGCGCTCGAGCGAGCGCATGCGCTGCTGCGTGTTGACTGCCATCACGACGGCGAGAACGCAAAGCAGCACGAGCACGGCGAGGGCGATCCAATTCGCCCGCGAGCGCGAGGTGGAAGCCGGCGTCGATGGCAAGGCCAGCGCGGTGGCCGGCGCGCCGTCGTCATGCGGGCCGGCGGAAGGAGACGGCAGGTCGGTCACGGGCGCGATTGTATGCAGCGCCTGAGATGGCTTCCCTGGACGCAGTCAGGCCCCCGCCTCATGCAAGGCGTTAAGCAGCGCCTGGAGGGTGGGCGCTGCACGCCGGACCTCTCCGAAGCCGGCCTTTTCCGCGTGCTCGGCAATGCGTTCGTGCGACGCCACCGCCCGCGCGTGCTGCCAGGATGCGTCGGGTGCAAGGCGGGCCAGATGCTCGATGGCCTGCGAGCTGCTGAAGACCCACACGTGATGCGCGGGTTGATCGATCGCCTGCTGAAGACGCGCGAGGTCGTCGCCATCCAGCGAAGGAACGTCTCGTCGATAGGCCTCGACAAAGCTTACCCTTGCACCCCGATCGGCAAGGGCGGAGGCGAGCCAGTCGCGCCCGCTCTCACCACGCACGATCATCACACCGGCGCCGCTCCAGTCGCGCAGCGGCTGCAAATGCTGCCACAGCGCCTCCGAATCGAATCGAGGTGCGTCGGCGGCGGGCTCGACGATCAAGGTTTCAGGCACTCCGGCCTCGCGCAAGGCCCTGCTGGTGCCCGGGCCGGTCGAGCCTGCGAGCGTGTGTTCGGGCCACGCAAGACCGTCACGCCGAAGCGCAAAGAAACGGACGACCGCATTCGGGCTCACGAACATCGCGAGGTCGTGGCGGCCCAGGCCATGCCATGCGGCGACGACCGGACCAGGATCTGAAGGCGCGTCGATGGCGATCAGAGGCAAGGCATGGGCATCGACATCGTGCTGCCTCAGCGCGACCACCCAGTCGTCGGCTTGCGGCCGGGGGCGCGTGACGAGCACTCGCATGCCGCTGCCTTTCGCCCGCGCCCTCAGGCGTCGGCGGGGAGGTAGCCCGCCGCACCTTGGGCGCGCAGGGCGGCCGCAGCCTCGGTGCCCAGCGCTTCGGCCGTGGTCTCGTCGACGACTTCCGCCTGCGTCGTTGCGAGCAGCAGCGGCTGCGCGGGATCGTCGGCATGGCCGAGCGCGGCGCGCAACACGAGCGTTGCGTCCTGCCAGCGAGCATGTGCGGCCAGCGGCATGCTGCAGCTGCCGCCCAACGCGCGCGACACGGCCCGTTCCGCATGCACGGCAAGCCAGGTGGAACGGTGCACCAAGCCAGCCAGCCGCTCGCGCAATGGGTGCTGATCGGCACGAACCTCCAGCCCCAACGCACCCTGACCCGCCGCGGGAATCATTTCGTCGACATCGAACAGACGGCGGATGCGATGCGCAAGGCCGAGGCGTTTGAGTCCGGCGGCCGCGAGGACGATGGCGTCATAGCGGCCCTCGTCGAGCTTGCGCAGCCGTGTGTCGAGATTGCCGCGCAGGGGTTCGACGCGCAGGTCCGGCCGCATTGCCTTCAGCTGCGCCACGCGCCGCAGGCTCGACGTGCCGACACAGGCGCCCTCGGGCAGGTCAAGCAGGCTCTCGTGGCGGGACGATACCAGTGCGTCACGCGGGTCCTCACGTTCCAGCACAGCTGCCAGCACGAAGCCCGCGGGCAGGTCCATCGGCACGTCCTTCAGCGAATGCACGGCGAGCTGCGCGTGGCCGTGTTCGAGTGCGGTCTCCAGTTCCTTCACGAACAGGCCCTTGCCGCCGACCTTCGACAGGGTTCGGTCCAGGATCTGGTCGCCACGGGTCGTCATGCCGAGCAATTCGACGCTCATGCCGAAGCGGCCCACCAGCAGATCGCGCACATGCTCGGCCTGCCAGAGGGCGAGGCGACTCTCGCGAGTCGCGATGATGAGGGATGCGGGGGAAGACATCGCGTCCAATGCTAGCAGTGGTCTGAACTAGGGAGGTGGCGAATTGCACGCGGGCCGGAATGGAGCGTAGGCTCTCATGATCCTGTTGGAGAGGAGCTTCCAATGTCACGACGCCCTGTTGCCCGTCGCGCCCTGTTTCGCCTGGCGCTCAGGATCGCGCCCCTTGCCGTCATCGTCGTCCTGCCCTTCGCTGTCGCGCAGGACCTGGGCAGGGGCGGCTCCATGGCAACGGGATCGGCGGGTCCTGACGGCGCGACGAACAACGCCAGCTCGCAGCTCGAGCGCTGTGATTCGCCGAAGGGCACGCTGGCGGTGGTCGAGCCTCAGGATTCGGTTACCGCGAGCTTGCAACGCTATGGCCTCGGGTCGCCCACCCAGGTGCTTCGCATGCTGATCCAGCAGTCCAACTGCTTCCAGATCGTCGAGCGTGGCGCGGCAATGGCCAACATGATGCAGGAGCGGGCGCTGGCGCAAGGCGGGCAGATGCAGCGCGGCTCGAACATCGGCGCAGGCCAGATGGTGGCCGCGGACTTCATCGTCAATCCGAGCGTGGTGTTCAGCGAGAACAATGCCGGCGGCATCGGCGGCGGCCTGCTGGGCAGGTTGGGTGGAGGCGTGGTCGGCGGCATCCTCGGAGGGCTGAAGTTCAAGCAGGCGCAGACCAGCCTGATCCTGGTCGACGCGCGCTCGGGCCTGCAGATCGCCGCGGCCGAAGGCAGCGCACAGAATACCGACTTCAACATCGGCGGCGCGCTGTTCGGCGGCGGCGCGGGTGCAGCGCTGGGTGGCTACACGAACACCAACGAAGGCAAGGTGATCGTTGCGTCGTTCATCGACAACTGGAACAACATCGTCCGCGTCATCCGCAACAACTCGTCCCTGGTACAGGCCACGGGCGGAGCGGCTTCCAAGCGCAACGCGACCGTCAGCGTTCAGGCCGATGCGAGCGCCGAAGGCGATGTGCTGGTGCCAAAGATTGCAGGCGCAAAGGTGTTGCGCACGCCGCAGGACGGTGCGGCCGAACTGCAGACGTTGAGCAAGTCCGACGAGGTGCTCTACCTCGGGGAGGAGAAAAACGGCTTCATGAAGGTCACCGCCCCGAAGGGCGACGGCTGGGTCAAGAAGGTGCTGTTGCGCAAACCGTGAGGCTCGCGCTTCAGCGGGCTTCAGCCCCAGTGGCGGGCACACGGCGGCCACCCTCGGCGGCCCTCACCCCTGCCCTCTCCCACATGCGAGAGAGGGAGTTCTTGCCCCCACTCCGTCTGGGAGGCGGAGTGGAGCAGTCCCATCAGACCTCGCCAAGGTACGCCGCCCTGACCTTCGGATCATTGAGCAGCTGCTTTGCGTCGCCGCTCATCGTGATCTCGCCCGACTCCATCACATAACCCCGATTGGCAAGCTGGAGAGCGCGGCTTGCGTTCTGCTCGACCAGCAGGACCGTCGTTCCGCGGGAGTGGATGTCACCCACCACCTCGAAGATCTTGTCGACCATGATCGGCGAGAGGCCCATCGAGGGCTCATCCAGCAGCAGCACCTTCGGGCGTGCCATCAACGCGCGGCCCATCGCAAGCATTTGCTGCTCGCCGCCGGACATGGTGCCCGCAAGCTGATGGCGGCGCTCCTTCAGCCGCGGAAAGATCGAAAACACCTTCTCGATGTCCGCCTCGACCTGCGCGTCATTGCGCACGAACGCGCCCATCTGAAGGTTCTCGGTGATCGTCATCCGCGTGAAGGTGCCGCGCCCTTCAGGCACCATCACCAACCCTTGCTTGACGAGGTTCCAGGCGCCCTGCCCGCGCGTGGCCCTCCCCATGAACTCGATGTCCCCGGTCGCCACCGGCTGTGTGCCGGTGATCGCCTTCAGCGTCGTCGTCTTGCCCGCGCCGTTGGCACCAATCAGGCTCACCAGCTCTCCGGCGCGGACTTCGAAGCTCACGCCCTTGACGGCCTGGATACCGCCGTAGGCAACCTTCAACCCATTGACTCTGAGAAGCGTCTCTTTAGCCATGCGTGTCTTTCCTCAATGGGTCTTGTGGCCGGCGCCGAGGTAAGCCTCGATCACCTTCTCGTCGCGCTGCACGTCTGCCGGCGTGCCCTCAGCGATCTGCTTGCCGTAGTCGAGCACCGTCACGCGGTCGCACAGGCCCATCACCAGCTTCACGTCGTGCTCGATCAGCAGAATGGTGCGGCCGTCCTTGCGGATGCGGTCGATCAGCTCGCGCAGCACCACCTTCTCGGTCGCGTTCATCCCCGCAGCCGGCTCGTCGAGCGCAAGCAGCTTGGGATCGGTGGCGAGGGCGCGCGCGATCTCGAGCCGACGCTGGTCGCCGTAGCTCAACGTGCGGGCCTTGTAGTCGGCATAGCGCGAGATGCCGACATAGTCCAGCAGTTCGCGGGCACGCCTGGAGATATCGGCCTCTTCCTGTTTGAAGCCGGACGTACGGAATACAGCCCCGACCAGACCCGAATGGGTACGCACATGCCGGCCGACCATCACGTTTTCGAGCGCCGTCATCTCGGCGAACAGCCGGATGTTCTGGAACGTCCGTGCGATGCCGGCCTTGGCCACGTCATGAACTGCCGTCGGTTTGTACGGCTGGCCGCCCAGCTCGAACGTGCCCGAGTCCGGCTCATACAGCCCGGTGATCACGTTGAAGAACGTCGTCTTGCCCGCGCCGTTGGGGCCGATCAGGCCGTAAACCTGTCCCGGCCGGATGGTGATGCCGACATCCGACAGCGCCTGCAGACCGCCGAAGCGCTTGGACACGCCGCTGACCTTGAGAACGGTTGCGCTCATCGTGCGTTGCCTCCTGCTGCTCTGACTTCAGTGGCGCTGCGGGTGGCCTTGGGCGGCTCCGGCTTCAGCGCCGGGGTAGGCGCGGCCTTGCCGTGTTCCGGTGAGGGCCACAATCCGCGCGGTCGTGCCAGCATGATCGCGATCATTGCCAGCGCAATCAGCAGCTGGCGCAGGATGGCAGGATCGAGCCGCCCGCCGGTGAGCAGTTGCAGGTCGAACGCACCGGAGACCCAGCGCAGCACCTCCGGCAGCGCAGCCAGCAGGATCGCCCCCAGGATCACGCCCGGGATGTGGCCGATACCGCCAAGCACCACCATGGCGACGACCATGATCGACTCCTGGAGGCTGAACGATTCCGGCGAGATGAAGCCCTGGAAGGTCGCGAACAGAACGCCGGACATACCGCCAAAGGTGGCGCCCATTCCGAAGGCGAGCAACTTCATGTTCCGAGTGTTGATGCCCATCGCCTTCGCTGCGATCTCATCCTCCCGGATCGCCATCCATGCCCGGCCGATGCGCGAACGCTCGAGCCGGTAGCACACGAGCACGCTGAAAACGACCAGCGCGAGGAACAGGTAGTAGTACAGCGAAACCGACGAGAACTCGATACCGAAAATCTCCTGCGTGCGCGAAAAACGGAAGCCGAAGAGCTGGGCCGAGTCGATCTGCGAGATGCCCTTGGGGCCGTTGGTGATGTTGACCGGCGCATCGAGGTTGTTGAGGAACACCCGGATGATCTCGCCGAAGCCGAGCGTGACGATCGCGAGATAGTCGCCGCGCAGCTTCAGCGTGGGCGTGCCAAGCAGAACACCGGCAATC
>DASTGE010000597.1:0-7003 GCA_035719405.1 Burkholderiaceae bacterium | reverse complement strand
CGACGACGGCAACGGCGGCTCGAAGGCGCTGACCAAGAAGCTCGAGGAGCTGAAGGCCGCCGCCCTGGAGAAGTTCGAGCACCTGCGTCGCGAGTTCGAGAAGATGCGCCGCGCGTTCGAGAAGGAGGGCTACAAGTCGCTCACCTACAACAAGGCGCAGCAATCCATCAGCGACGAGCTGATGACGATCCGCTTCACTGTCAAGACGATCGAACGGCTGTGCGACATCCTGCGCTCGCAGGTCGACGACGTGCGGCGCTACGAACGCGAGCTGCGCAAGATTGTGGTCGACAAGTGCGGCATGCCTCAGGAGCACTTCATCAAGACCTTCCCGCCGAACGCACTCAACCTGAAGTGGGCGGAGAAGGAAGTCGCGACCGGCAATCGGTACAGCGCCATCCTGAGCCGTAACCTGCCGGCGATCCAGGAACTGCAGCAGAAGTTGATCGACCTGCAATCGCGCGCGGTCGTGCCGCTGGAGGACCTGAAGGAGATCAACCGCCGCATGAACGAGGGCGAGAAGGCCTCGCGCGACGCGAAGAAGGAAATGATCGAAGCCAACCTGCGGCTGGTGATCTCTATTGCCAAGAAGTACACCAATCGGGGCCTGCAGTTCCTCGACCTCATCCAGGAAGGCAACATCGGCCTGATGAAGGCGGTCGACAAGTTCGAATACCGGCGCGGCTACAAGTTCTCGACCTACGCGACGTGGTGGATCCGCCAGGCCATCACGCGGTCGATCGCGGACCAGGCGCGCACGATCCGCATCCCGGTTCACATGATCGAGACGATCAACAAGATGAACCGCATCTCGCGTCAGCACCTGCAGGAGTTCGGCTACGAGCCGGATGCCCCGACGCTGGCCGAGAAGATGGAGATCCCAGAAGACAAGATTCGCAAGATCATGAAGATCGCCAAGGAGCCGATCTCCATGGAGACGCCGATCGGCGACGACGACGACTCGCACCTGGGCGATTTCATCGAGGACACCAACAACGTCGCACCGGTCGACGCGGCGATGCAGGCCGGCCTGCGCGACGTCGTGAAGGACATCCTCGACTCGCTGACGCCGCGCGAGGCCAAGGTGCTGCGCATGCGCTTCGGCATCGAGATGTCGACTGACCACACGCTGGAGGAGGTCGGCAAGCAGTTCGACGTGACGCGCGAGCGCATCCGCCAGATCGAGGCCAAGGCGATCCGCAAGCTCAAGCATCCGAGCCGCTCTGACAAGCTCCGGACCTATCTGGACAACCTGTGACGGTTTGACGGGGGAGGTTGCCGCGCCCCAGTGCGGGCGTGCGGCAGTAGCGCCTCCGGACAATCACGGTCGAAGCTCGCACTACAAGTCCGCCGCTTGCCTCGATAATCCGCCACGTGACACGTATCACGGAACGGACCGTTTTGTTCGCCGACCTGCGCGGCAGCACTTCGCTGTACGAGCAGCTCGGCAATGCGGAGGCTACCTCTGTTGTCACCCACACGGTGGGTGCCATTGCGCGTGCGGTACCCAACTCGGGAGGCCAGGTCATCAAGACCTTGGGCGATGGGCTCATGGCCGTCTTCGACAAACCTACCGCTGGGTTGACCGCCTCTGACCAGATGCACGAAGTGCTCGATGTTCTCGTGTCCCGCGGAAGCGAGCGCGGGGCATCGCCGGGCCTGCGAGCACTGAAGCTGCAGATCGCCCTGGCACGCGGGGAAGTGGTCGAGATGGGGGGAGACTGCTACGGCGATGCCGTGAACGTCGCGGCGCGCCTGCTCGACCATGCCGGAGACAACGAAACCCTCGTGACGTCCGAAGTGTTCAAAGGCCTCCCGAGGGAGCAGCAGGCGCGCTTTCGCCGTCTGGACCGGATGCAACTGCGCGGACGCGTCGAGCCCGTGCAGGTGCACCTACTTTCAGGCGACGACGGACGTCGCAGCGATCAGGCGGCAACTCAGTTTGGCGAAGTCGACCAAGGTTACGAACCCGAAGGCATTCGACTTGTGTGGGCGGCCCGCGAGCGCGTCTATGCAGGACCCCAGCTGCCGATCGTGCTCGGACGCAGCCCGCAGGTCAACTATTGCATCGACGACACCCGCGTCTCCCGGCTGCACGCACGCATCGACTGGCACGGAGGTGCCTTCCAGCTCACCGATTTGAGCTACAACGGCACTTATGTGAAATTCGGGAACGGCGAAGAGGTGGTGAGCCTTCGACGCAGCAGCTGTACTTTGCATGGGCAGGGTCTGATCGGCTTGGGAGGGCCGCCGGGGGAGCACTTCCTGCCCACCATCGACTTCGAGATCCTGATCTTCATGGACACTGTGCCCCCCAGCCCGTAGACCGAGCGAACGAATGCGCGTGCTATACGTCGAGGACAACCTGGTCAACGCGCTCCTGCTCGAGGAGGCGCTGCGTCTTGAGGGCGGCTTCGAGTTGCGCGTCGCCGAGGACGCTCAAGAGGCACTGGAGCTGGCCCGCGAATGGCAGCCGGACGTCCTCGTGCTCGACGCCCACCTTCCCGGTGTCAGCGGCTATGACCTGCTGCAGCAGCTTCGCGTGCAGCCCGGCTGCGCCGATCTTCCTGCCTTCATGTGCTCCGGCGACTCGGAAGCTCGCGACCTCGAGCGCGCCGCCGCCGCGGGCTTCCGCGGTTACTGGCCCAAGCCGGTCGACATTGACTTGATGCTTGCTGACCTTCAGCAGCTGCGTTCCGGCGAATGAGCTTTCGCCTCGAACCGGATCACGATCACGGCAGGCCGACTCGGACGGCCGTGCTGGTGGTAAATCTCGGCACACCCGATGAGCCCACCGCACCCGCGGTGCGGCGCTATCTGGCCGAGTTCCTGACTGATCCAAGAGTGGTCGAGATTCCAGGGTGGGCGTGGCTGCCGATACTGCATGGCATCATCTTGCGCACCCGACCTGCGAGGTCGGCGTCGAAGTACGCCAGTATCTGGACCGCGGAAGGCTCGCCACTGCAGGTCTGGACTGTCAGGCAGGCCAAACTGCTGCTCGGCGCCCTGGGTGAGCGCGGGCATCGGGTGCTTGTCCGGCATGCCATGCGCTACGGCTCGCCGTCGATTGCGAGTCAGCTGGACGCGCTCAAGGCCGAAGGTGCCACGCGCGTGCTCGTGCTGCCGATGTATCCCCAATACTCGGCGGCGACAACCGCCAGCGTGTTCGACGCCGTGGCCCACTGGGGCTGCCGCACCCGCCTGTTACCGGAGCTGAGGTTCGTCCAGCACTTTCACGACGAGCCGCTCTATATCGAAGCGCTCGCGCAGCGGATATTGCGCCATTGGAGCGAGAACGGCCAGCCTGAGCGCCTTGTGTTGAGTTTCCACGGCATGCCCAAGAGAACGCTGAATCTGGGCGACCCCTACTTCTGTGAATGCCAAAAGACTGCGCGGTTGCTCGGCGAGCGCCTGGGAATGGCCGGAGAACGACTGGTCGTCACGTTCCAGAGCCGCTTCGGACGCGCGGAATGGCTGCAACCCTATACAGAGCCAACCCTTCGCTCTCTCGCCAAGCAAGGTATCAAGCGCGTCGACGTGGCCTGCCCGGGGTTCGTGGCCGACTGCCTGGAAACCCTGGAGGAGATTGCCCAGGAAGGCCGGGATGCCTTTCTCGACGCTGGAGGCGAAGTATTTCACTACGTCCCCTGCCTCAACGACGACCCGCGCTTCATAAGAGCGCTGGCACAGGTCGCCATTCAACATCTTGACGGCTGGCCGACGCTGGTCGCGGCGCCGTCCGAGGAAACGCTGGGCGCGCGCCAGGCGCGCGCACGGGCGCTTGGAGCGCAAGCTTAGGCGCAACGATTGCCCGTCCAACAATTGCCCGTCGCCAGCGCGAGCACTCCTCTGCAGATGGTTCGAATCATGGACAACGACGACGACACTTCCCCAAACCGCGTCCGGCTCGACAAATGGCTCTGGGCGGCACGCTTTTACAAAACACGCAGCCTCGCTGCTGACGAGATTGCGAAGGGCCGGGTCGAAGTCAATGGTCAGTCGGCCAAGGCCTCGCGCGAGGTGCACCTGGACGACCAGGTGAAGCTGCGCCAGGGCCACATTGAGCGTACGGTCGTCGTGCTCGGCCTGAGCGGAATCCGCGGGCCGGCCGTCGTGGCCCAGAAGCTGTACGAGGAGACCGCCGAGAGCGTGCAGGCCCGCGAACGTGCCGCGGCACTCAGGCACCAGGGAGTGGAGCCGGCCGCGACCCTCGAGCAGGGACGGCCGACCAAGCGCGACAGGCGCCGACTGGCAGACTGGCAGCGCTGGAGCGTATCAGTGGACGCCGAATCGTCGCGGTGATTCAAGTCGAGCAATCACCTGCGCCGCACCCCGCAGAGTTGCACGCTCGTCATTCATCCGCTGGTTTCCTTGCGCGCCTGAAAATCGGCGCCCTTCAAAGCCCTTGAATCCCGTGTCGATGCCCTCACGTCACGCGGCAAGCCCGCGTGGCCCATTGCCCTGTCCTGAAACAGAACATCCATGGCCAACGAACAGAACACCCCTGAGACCTCCGTCCCTCAATCCAACGATGCGAACGACGCTGCTGACCATGCCTCTGCCAGCTCCGCAGCCGAGTCCGCCGAGCGAACCGCGGAAGCGCGGCTGGCGGAGCTCGAAGCCAGGCATGCGGAAGTTTCGGACGCGTACCTGCGTGCCAAAGCCGAAGTCGAAAACATCCGCCGTCGCACCGACGACGAGATCAGCAAGGCGCGCAAGTTCGCTGTCGAAAGCTTCGCAGAAAGCCTGCTGCCGGTGAAAGACAGCCTCGAAGCCGCAATTGCGACGCAGGATGCCACGCGAGAGCAGGTCATCGAGGGCGTGCACGCGACCTTGCGGCAGCTGAGTGCCGCACTCCAGCGCAACAAGGTCGTCGAAATCAATCCGCCGAAAGGAACGAAGTTCGACCCGCACCAGCACCAGGCCATCAGCATGGTGCCCGCGCAACAGGAGCCGAACACCGTCGTGCACGTGCTGCAGAAGGGCTACCTCATTGCCGAGCGAGTGCTCCGTCCCGCGCTGGTCACGGTGTCGGCGCCCAATCAAACCGCTTGAAAGCCCGCGTTTCAGACTCAACTAACCGGCAACCGAACGCAGTCGAAGGAGAAATCAAATGTCAAAGATCATCGGCATCGACCTGGGCACGACCAACTCCTGTGTCGCGATCATGGAGGGCAACTCCATCAAAGTGATCGAGAACAGCGAGGGTGCCCGCACCACGCCGTCGGTGGTGGCGTACCAGGAAGATGGCGAGATTCTTGTCGGCGCGCCTGCCAAGCGGCAGGCAGTCACTAACCCCAGGAACACGCTGTACGCCGTCAAACGCCTGATCGGGCGCAAGTTCACCGAGAAGGAAGTCCAGAAGGACATCGACCTGATGCCCTACAAGATCGTCGCCGCCGACAACGGCGACGCGTGGGTCGAGGTGCGCGCCAAGAAACTCGCGCCGCCGCAGGTCAGCGCCGAAGTGCTGCGCAAGATGAAGAAGACCGCCGAGGACTATCTCGGCGAGGAAGTGACCGAGGCCGTGATCACGGTGCCCGCGTACTTCAACGACAGCCAGCGCCAAGCCACGAAGGACGCCGGCCGCATCGCAGGCCTGGACGTCAAGCGCATCATCAACGAGCCCACCGCTGCGGCGCTCGCGTTCGGGCTGGACAAGCACGGCAAGGGTGACCGCAAGATCGCCGTCTATGACCTGGGCGGCGGCACGTTCGACATCTCGATCATCGAGATCGCCGACGTCGAAGGCGAGAAGCAGTTCGAGGTGCTGTCGACCAACGGCGATACGTTCCTGGGCGGTGAAGACTTCGACCAGCGGATCATCGATTACATCATCGGCGAGTTCAAGAAGGAGCAAGGCGTCGACCTGTCGAAGGACGTGCTCGCGCTGCAGCGCCTGAAGGAAGCCGCCGAGAAGGCCAAGATTGAGTTGTCCTCGTCCACGCAGACCGACATCAACCTGCCCTACATCACTGCGGATGCGTCCGGGCCGAAGCACCTGAACATCAAGCTCACACGCGCCAAGCTCGAGGCGCTGGTGGAAGAACTCATCGAGCGCACCATGGAGCCGTGCCGCATCGCGATCAAGGACGCGGGCGTCAAGGTCAGCGAGATCGACGACGTGATCCTCGTGGGCGGCATGACGCGCATGCCCAAGGTGCAGGAGAAGGTCAAGGAGTTTTTCGGCCGCGAGCCGCGCAAGGACGTGAACCCGGACGAGGCGGTCGCGGTCGGCGCGGCGATCCAGGGGCAGGTGCTGTCCGGTGATCGCAAGGACGTCCTGCTGCTCGACGTGACCCCGCTGTCGCTGGGCATCGAAACGCTGGGCGGCGTGATGACCAAAATGATCAAGAAGAACACCACGATTCCGACCAAGTACACGCAGGTGTTTTCCACAGCCGACGACAACCAGCCGGCCGTGACCATCAAGGTCTACCAGGGCGAGCGCGAAATGGCCTCGGGCAACAAGCTGCTGGGCGAGTTCAACCTCGAAGGCATCCCGCCCGCGCCTCGCGGCTTGCCCCAGATCGAAGTCACGTTCGACATCGATGCCAACGGCATCCTGCACGTGAACGCCAAGGACAAGGGCACCGGCAAGGAAAACAAGATCACCATCAAGGCGAACTCCGGCCTCTCTGAGGACGAGATCAAGCGCATGGTGCAGGACGCCGAGGTGCACGCCGAGGAAGACAAGAAGGCCCATGAACTGGTCGAAGTGCGCAACCAGCTCGACGCCCTCGTCCATTCGGTGAAGAAGGCGCTGGCCGACCACGGCGACAAGATCGAGGCCGACGAGAAGTCCAAGATCGAAGCCGCGCTCAAGGACGCCGAGACCGCCGTCAAGGAAAGCAACGACAAGGAAGCGCTGGAAGCCAAGTCGCAGGCGCTGGCCGCAGCTTCGCAGAAGCTCGGCGAGAAGATCTACGCGCAGCAGCAGCAGGCGGGTGCAGCGCCGGGCGGCGACGCCGGCACGCACCAACAGGCCGGTGGCGGCGAGAGC
>DASTGE010000596.1:0-2604 GCA_035719405.1 Burkholderiaceae bacterium | reverse complement strand
GATCGACGGCGTGCTCTTTCCCGTGTTCGCACTGGCCGCGGCATCGGCTGCGAGCCTCGCCCTGCCCATGCTCGGCCTGAAAGGGCCAGTGTTCCGGCTCGCAGTGCCGATCCTCGCGTCGCTGCTGGTGATCCGGGTCGGTGTGCGGGTGCTGCGCGTCGCGTTCCCCGCCTCGACACTGGTGCGGGCACTGGAGCGGACGCTGTCGTGGCTGGTGTGGATCTGGCTCACGCTTTGGATCACGGGTCTCCTGCCGCTTGTGCTGCAGGAAATGGAAGACGTGCACTGGAAGGTCGGCGGCGCAAGCGTCACGTTGCGCAGCATCGTCGAGGGCGCGCTCACGGCCGTGCTGGTGCTTGTGGTGGCGCTGTGGATCTCGGCCGCCATCGAGGCGCGGCTGCTCAAGGGCGTCACCCTCGGCACGGCCAACCTCTCACTGCGCAAGATGGCAGCGAACGCGGTGCGGTCGCTGCTGCTGTTCGTCGGACTGCTGCTGGCCTTGTCTGCGGCGGGAATCGACCTCACCGCGTTGAGCGTGCTTGGCGGGGCGCTCGGGGTGGGCCTGGGCTTCGGCCTGCAGAAGCTCGCGGCCAACTACGTCTCGGGGTTCGTGATCCTCGCGGAGCGCTCGCTGCGCATCGGCGACACCGTCAAGGTTGACAATTTCGAAGGCCGCATCACCGACATCAACACCCGCTACACGGTGATCCGCGCTCTCAACGGGCGCGAGGCGATCGTGCCCAATGAACTGCTGATCACGCAGCGCATCGAGAACCTGTCGCTCGCCGACACCAAGGTGCTGTTGAGCACGGTGGTGCAGGTGGCTTACGGCACGGACCTCGATACGCTCTTCCCGCGCCTGCTTGCGGCCATCAGAGAGGTGCCCCGGGTGCTCGCCGATCCCGCTCCTGCCGTGCAGCTTTCCGCATTCGCCTCCGACGGCCTGGAGCTGACGGTGTTGTTCTGGATTGCCGATCCCGAGAACGGCGCGGGCAGCGCCCGTTCGCTGGTCAATCTGCAGCTATTGGCGACCTTGAACGCACTGGGGGTGGAGATCCCGTATCCCCAACGTGTGCTGCGCAATGCCGGGGCCGATCAAGGCGTGCTTCCGCAGCCGTCGACGGCCGGGGAACGGCGCGCAGGCGAACCGGTCACAGGAGCAGAGTAGATGGTGGTGCTCGTCGAGGAATGGGCGAAGGCATGAGGTTTGCACCACCAAGCCTTGTCCACGTTGTTCAAGTCTTGCGCGCTCACCCATGACCCGTCCCCTTCGCATCGGACTTTCCGCGCGGCTGATGCATGAGCCGCCGCCGGAGCTGGGCTTTCACAACAAGCGGCTTCAGTACCTCGAGCAGTCGATTGCCCATTGGATCATCCGCCATGGAGCGCTTGCGTTCATGGTGCCGGCGGTCGATACCGAGTCGGTGCGGGTGGAGCGCGTGGTATCGGTTGCGTGCTATGTCGACGTGCTCGACGGCCTGGTGATGCAAGGCGGCGCGGACGTCGCGCCGGCAACCTACGGCCAGGAGCCCATGGATCCGCGTTGGCAGGGCGACCCGGTGCGTGATCGCTACGAACTGGCGCTGCTGTGCGAGTTCATGCGCCAGCGCAAGCCGGTGATTGGCATCTGCCGAGGGCATCAACTGCTCAATGTCTCCTTTGGCGGGACGCTGATGCAGGACATCGCGACCCAGCGCCCCGATGCCCATCGCCATGTCGACAACGACTTGTACGACGACCTTTACCACGACATCACGCTCGTTCCCGGCTCAGAGCTGGACAAGCTGTATCCCGCAGATCGCACACTCCGCGTCACGAGCATTCATCACCAGGCGATCGACAAGCTCGGCGAGGGTCTGGAAGTGGAGGCGGTGTCGACAGTTGACGGCATGATCGAGGCGGTGCGATGGACGGGTCCAGGCTATGCACGCGGACTGCAATGGCATCCGGAGTTCCATGGCGACCGGGCGACGTTGTTGTCGAGCACTCCCGTCATGCACGACTTCCTTCAGGCGGCGGAGCGCAGGTTGAAGGAAGGCGCAGGCGAGTAAGGGAAAAGCGAGGCGTCGGCGGGTGGAGAGGGAGGTTTCATAGCGCCTCGACAAGCTCCCCGGCTCCGATGGCCAGCAGTCGCATCGCGACGTTGTCCTGGTTGACCACGTGCCATATGTACCCAGCCGGCACGCACAACGTGCAGGGTGACGTGAATCGCTGCGGAGCGCCGTCGAGGAGCAGCTTGCCCGTGCCGCTCAGCACGATGGCTGTCTGCTCGCCGCACGCCTTCGTCGACGGGCTGCAGGACTCGGGCTCGATTTCGTGCATCCAGACAGGCATGACGCCAGCAAGGCATGCAGGTCCGGCGATCAGCGTGCTGCGCCGGCCGGGGGATGTGTGGGTCTGCAGAAGGGCGTGTCGGACGATCAGCATGCTGCGGCGGAGCAAAGGTGGCGATGTCATGCAGTGTGGCGCGTGCAGGCATTGACCGGCATCGGCCGAAAGAGCCACCCCGACGGCACCCTTGTCACTTTGGTTTTTCCCAACCGCCTTACACGCCACCTGGCTGCTGCACGAACCACGCGGCCGCCTGGCCCCTCGACGCCAACC
>DASTGE010000595.1:0-15696 GCA_035719405.1 Burkholderiaceae bacterium | reverse complement strand
GACAAGCGCGTCGAGCAGGACAGGCGGGACGAGACATCGGCCGGGGACGAGGAGGACTGACTTCCTGCGCTTTTTCCCGGCCTCTGATGCCTCCGCACTCGATGCGGCGTGACAGCGGGTGCATTGCGTGGGCCGTCAGTGCTCATCCGGGCGCACAGCGCGAAGGCGATCGCGGCGTGCGAGTCTCCCCAAAAAAAACTCGACAAGCCGGGCAACGGTCCCGGATGGACTGCAAAATAGCACGATCGTTCGTTCGATTCCAGCGCCCCGTGAGCCTTCCGGAACCGCAGTCTCCAGCCAAGCCCCTTCGCGCTTCCCGCGGCGCGGCGTCCAAGCCCCTGCTTCCGAAAGGCCGCCAGACGCGGGCGGCGATTCTTGACGCGGCGCTTTCCCTGGCTGCCAACATGGGACTCGAAGGCCTGTCCATTGGCGCCCTGGCAGACGTGACTCAGATGAGCAAGTCGGGAGTCTTCGCGCACTTTGGCTCGCGGGAGGAACTGCAGATCTCGGTCATCCGCGAGTATCACCGCCGATTCGAGGAGGAGATCTTCTTTCCTGCCATTCGGGAACCACGCGGCCTGCCGCGGCTGAAAGCACTGTTCGAGCGCTGGGTGCGCCGGGTTGCAGTCGAAATCGACTCTGGCTGCATCTACATCAGCGGCGCGGTGGAGTTCGACGATCGGCCTGGTCCTGTGCGTGATGCTCTTGCGTCAATGGTGCGCGCCTGGCAGTCGGCGCTCGAACGTTCCATCCGGCTGGCAATCGACGAGGGCCATCTTCGCGCCGACACCGACCCGCAGCAGATGCTGTTCGAGATCCATGGCCTGATCCTGGCGTTGCACCACGACGCCCGCTTCCTTCGCCTGCCCGGCGCCGTCGAGCGCGCTCGACGCGCTTTTGAACGCATCGTGGCCGACTACGCGAGGCCCGGGGCGGAGGCGGCCCCTGCTTCCCCGGCTGTTTCTGGCATTACCAAGGCGACGCCGTCGAAGGCTCGCCGCTGACATCACGTTCCTCTCCCTGCCTTCCCTTTCTGCTTTCGCTTTCAGGAGACCCGACATGGCCCAATACACCCCGCCGCTGCGCGACATGCATTTCGTGCTTCACGAGATGCTGAAGGTCGCCGATGAGTTGAAGGCGATGCCGGCGCACGCGGACATCGACGAGGACACCATCAACGCGGTTCTCGAGGAAGGCGGCAAGTTCGCCGCTGAAGTGCTGTTCCCGCTCAACCAGGTGGGCGACCGGGAAGGTTGCACGTTGAACAAGGAGACCCACGAGGTCAAGACACCTGCCGGCTTCGCACAGGCGTACCGCCAGTATGTGGAAGGCGGCTGGCCAGCCCTGAGTTGCGATCCCGAAGTTGGCGGGCAGGGCCTTCCGATCGTCGTGAACCAGTGCTTTTTCGAGATGCTCAACTCTGCGAACCAGGCCTGGACGATGTATCCCGGCCTGTCGCGCGGCGCCTACGAATGCCTGCGTGCCTACGGCACCGACGAGCAGAAACGCATGTACCTTTCCAAGCTGGTGAGCGGCGAATGGACGGGCACGATGTGCCTGACCGAGCCGCATTGCGGCACCGACCTGGGCATGCTTCGGACCAAGGCTGACCCGCAGCCTGATGGCACGTATCGCCTCACCGGCCAAAAGATCTTCATCTCCGCGGGGGAGCACGACATGGCCGAGAACATCGTGCACCTTGTTCTTGCCCGACTACCCGATGCGCCTCCCGGCAGCAAGGGGATCTCGTTGTTCGTGGTGCCGAAGTTCATCCCGAACGCCGATGGCACGCCCGGCGAGCGCAACGGAATCTTCTGCGCCGGGCTGGAACATAAGATGGGCATTCACGGCAACGCCACTGCGCAGATCGTGCTCGAAGGCGCGACCGGCACGCTGGTGGGCGAGCCGCACAAGGGCCTTGCCGCGATGTTCGTGATGATGAATGCCGCGCGGCTCGGGGTGGGAGTCCAGTCGCTCGGCCTGACGGAAGTCGCCTACCAGAACGCGGCCGCCTATGCGAAGGACCGCGTGCAGATGCGCGCGTTGTCCGGTCCGAAGGCGCCCGACATGCCTGCCGACCCGATCATCGTGCACCCCGACGTGCGCCGCATGCTGCTGACCGCGCGCGCCTTCGCCGAGGGCGGGCGCGCCCTGGCCATCTACACTGCGTTGCTCATCGACAAGGAACTGTCGTCCACCGACGAAGACGAGCGCAAGGACGCGGCCGACCTGGTTGCACTGCTGACGCCGATCGTCAAAGCCTTCCTCACCGACAACGGCTGGATCGCCACGTCGAACTGCATGCAGGTCTTCGGCGGCCACGGCTACATTGCCGAATGGGGAGTGGAGCAGTTCGTGCGCGATGCGCGGATCAACATGATCTACGAAGGCACGAACACGATTCAGTCGCTGGACCTTCTGGCCCGCAAGGTGCTGCACGACAACGGCACCAAGCTGAAGAAGCTGGGTCGGCTGGTGCAGGAGTTCGTCGAGGAAGAGGGCGTCAAGGAGGACATGCAGGAGTTCGTGAATCCCCTGGCCGACCTGGGCGACAAGGTCAGCAAACTCACGGCCGAACTCGGCATGAAGGCCTTTCAGAATGCCGACGAAGTGGGCGCGGCGGCGGTCGACTACCTGCGCGTGTGCGGACACCTGGTGTTCGCCTGGCTCTTCGCGAGGCAGGCGCGCATCGCGCTCGACAAGCAAGCCGGCGGCGATCCGTTCTATGCCGCCAAGCTCGCAACCATCCGCTTCTACTTCGCGAAGCTGTTGCCCGAAACGGCGGCGCTGATCCGCAGCGCGCGCTCAGGCGTCAAGTCCTTGATGGCGATGGACGAGGACATGTTCTGATGAGGCGCGTCGCGGCATTGCTCTGCATGG
The DNA here is from genome assembly GCA_035719405.1 of Burkholderiaceae bacterium. Classification (GTDB taxonomy): domain Bacteria; phylum Pseudomonadota; class Gammaproteobacteria; order Burkholderiales; family Burkholderiaceae_C; genus CAMLIZ01. The sequence continues at coordinate 12,816 of DASTGE010000595.1, read as the reverse complement.
CCGTGATCGGTGGCAGCGCCTTTGCGCAGGCCACGCCCGCCGGCCTCTGGAAGACGATCGACGATGAGACGAAGAAAGAGAAGTCGCTGGTGCGCATCAGCGAAACGGGCGGCCTCCTGAGCGGCAAGGTCGAGAAGCTGCTGAACCCGGACGTGCCCGATCCCAAGTGCGACAAGTGCAGCGACGAGCGCAAGGGCCAGCCGATCGTGGGCATGACCATCATCCGCAATGTGCGCGCCAATGGCGACGTATGGGACGGCGGCGACATCCTCGACCCGAACAACGGCAAGGTCTATCGGCTGCGCCTCAAGCCTGTCGACAGCGGCAGGCAACTGGAAGTGCGCGGCTATCTGGGGCCTTTCTATCGCAACCAACATTGGATCCGAGTGGAGTAAAACGATGACACGATTCCAGGTTCGCAAGGTCGCCGTGCTCGGCGCCGGAGTGATGGGCGCCCAGATCGCCGCCCATCTGGTCAACGTGAAGGTGCCCGTCGTGCTGTTCGACCTTCCTGCAAAGGAAGGGCCGAAGAACGGCATCGTCAGCAAGGCGGTCGATGGCCTGAAAAAGCTCAAGCCAGCGCCGCTGGGCGTTCCCGAGGAGGCCGCGCTCATCGGGCAGGCGAACTACGAGGAGCATCTGGATCAGCTGCGCGACTGCGATCTGATCATTGAGGCGATCGCCGAGCGAATGGACTGGAAGCTTGACCTGTATCGCAGGATCACACCGCACATCGCGCCGCAGGCCATCGTCGCCTCGAACACCTCGGGCTTGTCGATCACCCGATTGGGCGAAGCGTTGCCTGACGAGATCCGGCCCCGTTTCTGCGGCATTCACTTCTTCAACCCGCCACGGTACATGGTCCTGGTGGAGCTGATCCCCACGCCGACCACACGCCCCGAAATCCTCGACCAGCTCGAAACCTTCGTCACCACCAGCCTCGGCAAGGGTGTGGTGCGCGCGAAGGACACACCGAACTTCATCGCCAATCGCGTCGGCATCGCCGGCATGCTCGCCACGATGATCGAGGCCGAGAAGTTCGGCCTGAGTTTCGACGTGGTCGACGACCTCACCGGCAAGAAGCTCGGCCGCGCCAGTTCGGGTACCTTCCGGACCGCCGATGTCGTTGGTCTCGACACAATGGCCCATGTGATCAAGACCATGCAGGACAACCTGCAGTCCGATCCGTTCTATCCGACCTTCCAGACACCCAAGGTGCTGGCCGCGCTGATCGAAAAGGGCGCGCTGGGCCAGAAGTCGGGTGCGGGCTTCTTCAAGAAGGTCGGCAAGGAGATCCAGCGCCTCGACCCTGCGGCTGGGCAGTACGTGCCGGCGAGTGCCAAGGCCGAGCCGATGGTCGAGCGCATGTTGAAGAAGGCGCCGGCCGAACGGTTGAAGCTGCTGCGCGAGTCGGGCAACCCGCAGGCGCAATTCCTCTGGTCCATCCTGCGCGACGCCTTTCACTATGCGGCTGTGCACCTGAAGGACATCGCGGAGTCCGCACGCGAAGTCGACTTTGCGATGCGCTGGGGCTTCGGCGTGTCGCAAGGGCCGTTCGAGCTGTGGGAGTCGGCGGGGTGGCAGCAGGTTGCGCAGTGGATCCGCGAGGACATCGAGGCCGGCAAGGCCTTGAGCCAGGAGCCGTTGCCGGCCTGGGTGTTCGATGGGCGCGAGGGGGTGCACACGGCCGAAGGCTCGTGGAGCGCGGCGGAGAATCGCTATGTGCCGCGCAGCCCCCTGGCCGTGTATCGGCGCCAGTTCTTTCCAGAGTCAGTGGGTGGGCTCCGGGTGGACCCGTTGAAGTCCGGCACGGAGGAGTTCCGCAACGACGAGATCCGTGCGTGGTCGCTCGACGGCGAGGTGCTGATTGCGAGCTTCACGTCGAAGCTGCATCTCATCAGCTCTCAGGTGACCGAGGGTCTGCTGAAGGCGGTTGAGATCGCAGAGGCGAAGTACAAGGGCCTGGTGATCTGGTCGCCAGACGATGTCTTCTCGGCAGGCGCCAACCTGGAGGCGCTGATGCCGGTGTTCATGAAGTCGGGCGCCAAGGGCATCGCACCGGAAGAAAAGAAGCTGCAGGACGCGATGCTGCGAATTCGATACGCAGGGGTGCCCGTCGTCTCCGCCATTCGCGGCATCGCACTGGGGGGCGGCTGCGAACTGGCAGTTCATTCGGCTCGTCGAGTGGCGGCGATGGAAAGCTACATGGGCCTCGTCGAGGTCGGCGTCGGTTTGATTCCCGGTGGCGGCGGCCTCGCGTATATCGCTCGTCGTGCCGCGGAGAACGCGGAGGCCGCACCGGGCGCGGACCTGCTGCAGTTCCTGAAGGAAGGCTTTACGGCGGCGGCCACGGCGAGGGTGGGCACAAGCGCGATTGAAAACCGAAAGCTCGGCTACCTGCTCGACGGGGACGTGATCGTTCCGAACAAGGACGAGCTGTTGTACGTGGCCATGAACGAGGCGAAGGCGATGTACGAGTCGGGCTATAGGGCACCGTTGAAGAAGCCTTTTCCGGTCGCCGGTCGGTCTGCCATTGCAACGATCAAGGCTCAACTTGTCGGCATGCGCGATGGCGGGTTCATCAGTCCACACGACTTTCACATCGGCAGCCTGATCGCCGAGGTGGTGTGCGGCGGCGAGATCGAGGCGGCATCTCTGGTGACCGAGGAATACCTGATGACACTGGAGCGCAAGCACTTCTGCTCGCTGCTGGAGCATCCGAAGACGCAGGAGCGGATCATGGGGATGCTGCAGACGGGCAAGCCGGTGAGGAATTGAATGGCAGCTGACCGATCACGGTGCCTTCCATTAACGAACGCTGGATTCATTGAATAGGAGCCTCCATGGCCAAGCAACTCCAGGACGCCTACATCGTCGCCGCCACCCGGACTCCCATCGGCAAGTCCGGCCGCGGCAACTTCAAGAACACCCGCCCCGACGACCTCCTCGTCACTGCGCTTCGCGCCGCGCTCGCGCAGGTGCCCACGCTCGATCCCAAGGCCATCGAGGACGCCATCGTCGGCTGCTCGTTTCCCGAGGCTGAGCAGGGCATGAACGTCGCCCGCGTCGGCGCGCTGCTTGCGGGACTGCCGAATTCGGTCGGCGGCGTCACCGTCAATCGCTTCTGTGCCTCGAGCCTCACGGCCGTGCAAATGGCCGCCGACCGCATTCGTGTCGGCGAGGCCGACGTGATGATCGCCGGTGGTTGCGAGTCGATGAGCATGGTGCCGATGAGCGGCAACAAGCCGTCGTTCAACCCGGCGGTGTTCGAACGTGACGAGAACGTCGGCATCGCCTACGGCATGGGCCTCACCGCAGAGAAGGTCGCCCAGCAATGGAAGGTGAGCCGCGAGGCACAGGACGAGTTCGCACTGCAGTCGCACCTCAAGGCGATCCGTGCCATCGACTCTGGCGAGTTGCAGGACAGCATCACGCCGGTCGAGGTGATCGAGCGGATCCCTGACCTCGACACTGGTGAAGTGATCAGGAAGGCACGCACCGTCAACGTCGATGAAGGCCCGCGTCGCGACACCTCGCTCGAAAGCCTCGCCAAGCTCAAGCCGGTGTTCGCCGCCAAGGGCAGCGTGACGGCGGGCAACAGCTCGCAGACCAGCGACGGCGCGGGCGCGCTCATCCTGGCCAGCGAGAAGGCGGTCACGCAGTTCGGCCTCCAGCCGCTGGCGAGGTTCGTCAGCTTTGCTTCGCGCGGTGTCCCGCCCGAGATCATGGGGATCGGCCCGATCGAGGCGATTCCCGCGGCATTGAGGTCGGCAGGGCTGACGCTCGACGACCTCGGCTGGATCGAGCTCAACGAAGCGTTCGCCGCGCAGGCCATCGCCGTCATCGATTCGGTCGGATTGAACCGGGAGGTCGTCAACCCGTACGGCGGGGCAATCGCACTCGGTCACCCCCTCGGCGCCACAGGCGCGATCCGCTCCGCGCAGCTGATCCACGCGATGCGACGCCATGGGCGCAAGTACGGCATGGTGACGATGTGCGTGGGCACCGGCCAGGGCGCTGCGGGAATCTTCGAAGCTGTTTGATTTCAACCTCATTCCCGCATGCAAGGGAGCCGAACAGGAGACGATATGGGAATCAAGACCGCCACGATGAACGGCGTGGCGATCATCGAGATCGCGCGCCCGGAGAAGAAGAACGCGCTCACCGTGGCAATGTATGAGGCGATGGCCGAGGCCTTGCAGGCTGCGGACGCGGATAGCAACGTGCGCGCCGTGCTCATCACTGGGCAGCCGGGTGTGTTCACCTCAGGCAATGATCTGGAGGACTTCATGCAGCGTCCGCCGCAGACGGCCGACTCGCCGGTGTTCCGCTTCATGCGTGCGCTGCTCGATAGCGGCAAGCCGGTGGTCGCGGCCGTCACCGGCGCGGCGATTGGTATTGGCACCACCATGCTGCTGCATTGCGACTTCGTCTATGTGTCGGATGAGGCAAGACTGGCGATGCCGTTCGTGAGCCTCGGGCTGGTGCCGGAGTTCGGGTCGAGCCTGGTGCTGCCGCGAATGCTCGGTCACGCGAAGGCGGCCGAAAAGCTCCTGCTCGGTGACCCGTTCACCGCCGCAGAGGCGGTGGAGTGCGGCATTGCCAACGCGGTGCTTCCGTCCTCCGAGGTGATGGCGCATGCACGTCGCGTGGCCGAGCGCTTCAACGCCTTGCCCCCGGGTGCCATACGGGAAGCCAAGCGGTTGCTGCGTGCTCCGCTGGCGAAAGAGCTGAGGTCGGTGATCGAACACGAAGCCGCGGTCTTCGGCGAGCGCTTGCGCAGTCCGGAGGCGCGTGAGGCATTCCAGGCCTTCTTCGAGAAGCGCCGGCCCGACTTCAGCAAGTTTCGGGCGTGAGAACACCTTTCCGGGCGAGTGCCTCTGCAGCACCCGCTCGATGTTTGCGTCAGAGGAGACGGACACCATGAATCTGCAAGGCAAGACACTGTTCATCACCGGCGCTTCGCGCGGAATCGGCCTGGCCATCGCCAAGCGGGCCGCCGCCGACGGGGCGAACATCGTTCTGGTCGCCAAGACGACGAACCCCAACTCCAAGCTGCCCGGCACCTTGTACTCGGCCGCGGGGGAGATCGAGGCTGCGGGCGGCAAGGCGTTGCCAGTACCGACCGACATCCGCGACGAGAACGCCGTGGCGGCTGCGGTGCAGCAGGCGATCGAATGCTTCGGCGGCATCGACATCCTGGTGAACAACGCAAGCGCCATCAACCTCACGCCGACTCCCGCCACGCCGATGAAGCGCTTCGACCTGATGTTCGGCGTCAACGTGCGCGGCACGTATTGCTGTACGCAGGCTTGCCTGCCGGCGCTCGGCAAGAGCGCCGAATCGGGCCGCAACCCGCATGTGCTCAACATGTCGCCGCCGTTGTCGATGAAGGCCCATTGGTTCAAGGACCACACCGCCTACACGATGGCCAAGTACGGCATGAGCATGTGCACGCTCGGCCACTCGGCGGAGTTCATGCGGCAGGGCATCGCCGTCAACAGCCTGTGGCCCCGCACAGCAATCGCCACCGCGGCGCTGCAGATGATTCCGGGCATCGACATCAACCGGTGTCGCAAGCCGGAGATCCTGTCGGATGCAGCCTATCTCATCCTCACGAGCGACGCACGGACAACCACCGGCAACTTCTTCATCGACGACGAACTGTTGGCGCGGCACGGCATCACCGATCTTGACAAGTACAGTGTCGTGCCGGGGACGAAGGAGTTCGTGCCCGACTTCTTCGTGGATTGACTCCCCTCGCTCGAGGCTCGCTCTCACCCCTTGGGTATCGGCCTCGGCCTTCCCTCCCGATCAATCGCTACATACGTTAGATTCGCTTCCGTGACCTTTACCACCTGCAGTTCGGCCGGATTACGTTCCGCGTAGACCTCCACGTGCACGGTCACCGAGGTCTCGCCCACTCGCTCGACCTTGGCATAAAAGCTCAACAGGTCGCCTACCGACACCGGCTGCTTGAAGACGAACTGATTCACAGCCACCGTCGCGACCCGGCCCTTGGCGACGCGCGCCGGCAGGACCGCGCCGGCCAGGTCGACATGTGCCATGATCCAGCCGCCGAAGATGTCGCCGTTGGGGTTGGCGTCAGCGGGCATGGGCATGACCCGCATGACGAGTTCGCGGTCCTGCGGCAAACTGGTGCGGGGCGGGGCGCTGGAATTCGGGCTCATCGTCCTCAAGTGCTGCTGCTGCTGCTGATGTCCTGTCGTCGATTCTCGCTCACCTGCCTGCCGCCATGCGTCGCATGAGCGGCAGCGGCAGCCTTCCACCGCCTGAGCTGCCGGGCGCTTCGCGGTCGGACTGGGACACCCTTCGCAGTCTGTTGCCCTACCTCTGGCAGTACCGATTGCGCGTGGTGGTGGCGCTGCTTTTCCTCGTCGCCGCCAAAGGCGCGAACGTGGGCATACCGGTGCTGTTGAAGAAGCTGGTCGACAGCCTCTCGATCCCACCCGGAGACCTGCGTGCGGTGCTCGTCGTGCCCGTGGGCCTGCTGCTGGCCTATGGCGGCTTGAGGCTGTGCACGACGCTGTTCACCGAGCTGCGCGAGCTGATTTTCGCGAAGGCCACCGAGGGCGCCGCGCGGGCGATTTCGCTGCAGACCTTCCGCCACCTGCACGCCCTGAGTCTGCGCTTTCACCTCGAGCGCCAGACTGGCGGCATGACGCGCGACATCGAGCGTGGCACGCGCGCAGTGCACCAGCTCATCTCGTATTCGCTCTACAGCATTCTGCCGACGATCGTCGAAGTGACGATGGTGCTTACCATCCTCGCGGTGAAGTTCGACGCCGCCTTCGCCTGGATCGTCGCCACCGCGCTCACCGTCTACATCGCCTTCACGGTGTCGGTCACCGAGTGGCGAACCAAGTTCCGGCGCCAGATGAACGAGCTGGACTCGAACGCGCACACCAAGGCGATCGACTCGCTGCTGAACTACGAGACGGTCAAGTATTTCAACAACGAGGACTACGAGGCCCGCCGCTACAACGAGAGCCTGGAGCGGCTGCGCCGCGCGGCGCTGAAGGCGCAGAGCACGCTGTCGCTGTTGAACACCGGGCAGCAGTTGATCATCGCCATGGCGCTGATCTTCATGCTGTGGCGCGCGACGGGAGGCGTCGTCGCCGGACGGCTCACGCTGGGCGACCTTGTCATGATCAACGGCTTCATGCTGCAGCTTTACATTCCGCTGAATTTCCTCGGCGTTCTGTATCGCGAGATCAAGCAGTCGCTGACCGATCTCGACAAGATGTTCAAGCTCCTGGAGCGCGAACGCGAGGTCGATGACGCGCCCGGTGCGCAGCCGCTGAAGGTGACCGAGGGCGTGGTGCGGTTCGAGAACGTGTCCTTCGCCTACGATCCGGCGCGGCCGATTCTGCATGACGTGAGCTTCGAGATTCCAGCCGGCAAGACAGTCGCGGTCGTCGGGCCTTCCGGGGCCGGCAAATCGACACTCGCACGGTTGCTGTATCGGTTCTACGACGTGTCAGACGGCCGTATCACCATCGACGACCAGGACATCCGCGCCGTCAGCCAGGCAAGTGTGCGTGCGGCCATCGGTATCGTCCCGCAGGACACGGTGCTGTTCAACGACACGGTCGAGTACAACATCCGTTACGGCCGCACGGATGCGACGCGGGAGGACGTGCAAGCGGCCGCCAAGGCGGCGCATATCCACGATTTCATCGCTGCCACGCCCAAGGGTTACGACACGATGGTGGGCGAGCGGGGCCTGAAGCTGTCGGGCGGCGAGAAGCAGCGCGTGGCCATTGCCCGCACCTTGCTCAAGAACCCGCCGATCCTGATCTTCGACGAGGCGACCTCCGCCCTCGACTCCGCGAACGAGCGCGCGATCCAGGCGGAACTCAAAAGCGCTGCGCGGGGCAAGACGGCGCTGGTCATCGCGCATCGTTTGAGCACCGTGGTCGACGCGCACGAGATCGTTGTGATGGATCATGGGCGCATCGTCGAGCGAGGCTCCCACGTCGCGCTGGTCGCCGCCGGGGGACGCTATGCCGACATGTGGCGGCTGCAGCAAAGCAGCGCCGAGGCACGCGAGAACGAGGCATCGGTGGAGGCGAAGTAAGGTCCGCAGCATTGACGCTGGTCGCAGGCCCGCCTTACAGTGCCCCGCCATGTCGACAAGCACATCCCTTTCCGGAACCGGCCTTCCCGGCAGCCGCATCGAGCACGATTTTCTCGGCGAGATGGAGATTCCTGCCGCTGCCTACTGGGGTGTGCACACGGAGAGGGCCGTCGAAAACTTCCCCATCACCGGCCAGACCGTCGGCACCTTGCCGGATCTGGTGCGCGCACTGGCCTTCGTCAAGCTGGCGTCCGCGCGTGCCAACGGCCGGCTCGGCGTGCTCGACGCAGAGCGCGCACGCGCGATCGAACTGGCATGTGCAGACCTGTTGCAGGGCCAACTGCACGATCAGTTCGTGGTCGACGTGATCCAGGGCGGCGCGGGGACATCCACCAACATGAACGCCAATGAGGTGATCGCCAACCGTGCTCTCGAACACCTCGGCTTTCCCAAGGGCGCTTACGAGCGGCTTCATCCCAACGACCACGTCAACGCCTCCCAGAGCACCAACGATGTCTACCCGACCGCCCTCCGCCTGGCGGCGTGGTTCGGCATCGGGGATCTGCTCTCGGCGATGGCCGCGCTGCGCGTCGCGTTCGAGGCGAAGGCAGTCGAGTTCAAGGACGTGCTGAAGATCGGCCGCACGCAGCTGCAGGACGCCGTGCCGATGACACTCGGGCAGGAGTTTTCCACCTACGCCGTGATGCTGGGAGAAGACGAGCAGCGTCTGCGCGAGGCCCGGGCGCTGATCGAGGAGGTGAATCTTGGCGCGACCGCGATCGGCACCGGAATCAACGCACCGCACGGCTATTCCGAGCTGGTGATCGGCCTGCTGGCCGATGCCAGCGGCGTGCCGGTGGTCAAGGCACCCAACCTCGTCGAGGCCACGCAGGACACAGGTGCCTTCGTGCAGCTCTCGGGCGTGCTCAAGCGTGTCGCCTGCAAGCTTTCCAAGACCTGCAACGACCTGCGCCTGCTGTCAAGTGGCCCGCAGGCGGGCTTCGGCGACATCAAGCTGCCGGCGCGGCAGGCGGGCTCTTCGATCATGCCGGGCAAGGTCAACCCGGTGATTCCCGAGGTGGTGAACCAGATCGCCTTCGAGGTGATCGGCAACGATATGGCGATCAGCATGGCCAGCGAAGCCGGGCAGCTGCAGCTCAACGCCTTCGAGCCGATCATCGCCTGGTCGCTCTTCAAGAGCGTCACTCACTTGCGCAATGCGTGCCGCACACTCCAGCTTCACTGTGTCGAGGGCATTCAGGCGAACAGCGAGCTTCTTCAGCGGCGGGTGGCTGAGTCGGTGACGCTGGTGACGGCGCTCAATCCGATCATCGGCTACGAGAAGGCGGCCCTGATTGCCAAGACCGCGTTGGCCAGCGGCGGCACCATCGCCGACACTGCCGAGGCGCTGGGAATCATGTCGCGCGCCGAGATGCAGGCGCTGCTCGTGCCCGAGCGGCTGACCCATCCCGTGCGTCTCGTTGCTTGAAGCGTCCTCGTCTACGCGGTTTCACGTAGGCCCGGCTGCCTAGAATCGCCGTTTGCATATGCGTTCGCATCGACACTACCTTGTGTCCCCTGCCATTCAACCAAAGGAGTTCTCATGAAGAAGTCGCTGTTTACCGCGGCCCTCGTCCTGGTCGCCGGCGTCGTCCATGCGCAGGCGAATGACGCGCTTGCGAAGGTGAAGACCGCGGGCAAGATCGTGATAGGCACGCGCGACTCCTCGGCGCCGCTGGCTTACACGACGGGCGACGGGAAGTACACCGGCTACCACGTCGAGATCTGCAACCGCATCGCAGATGCTGTGAAGGCCGAACTGAAGATGTCCAACCTCGGCGTGGAGTACGCCCTGGTCACCTCCCAGAACCGCATTCCGCTGCTGGTCAACGGTTCCATCGATCTTGAATGCGGGTCGACCACGAACAACAAGACGCGCCAGCAGCAGGTCGCCTTTGCCCCTACGACCTACGTCACCAATGTGCGCATGGCGGTGCGCGCCAACTCGGGTATCAACTCGATCGCCGATCTCAATGGCAAGAAGGTCGCGACCACGACGGGCACAACCTCCGTGCAACTGCTGCGCAAGCATGAGCGGGGCGGCAACGCGAATTTCAGCGAGGTGTTCGGCAAGGACCACGCCGACAGCTTCCTCCTGCTGGAGTCCGGTCGTGCCGACGCTTTCGTGATGGACGACAACATCCTGGCCGGCCTGATCGTCAACTCGAAGACTCCGGCCGATTTCAAGATCGCTGGCGAGTCGCTGTCGGAAGAGCCGATCGCGATCATGTACCGCAAGGACGATCCCGGGTTCAAGCGTGTCGTTGACGGCGCGGTCGTATCGATGATCAAGAGCGGCGAGATCGAGAAGCTCTACAACAAGTGGTTCACGAGCCCGATCCCTCCGCGAAACGTCTCGGTCAACATGCCGATATCGCCCTCGCTGAAGGCTGCGCTTGCGAACCCGAACGACAAGCCGGCCGAGGACTACGCGAAGAAGTAAAACCGCGCAAGATCCGACAAGCCCCCTGGCGAGCCGCTGAACGACCTGTTCTCAGGTCATTGGTTTTCGACATGGGCGGCACGGGGTCTTCCTTGTCAGCGCCGCAGCCGCAGCCGTTGCTGCGGCCTGCGCCTTGCAAGCGGTCCGAAGCGAGGCGTGTGCTGACGGGGAGCGTTCGGCGGTTCCGTTGCAAGAAGGGGTGCGTCTTGCTCAGGGGCGGGCCCGCCAAGGGCTTGGGTGGAGGCAACAATGGCGTATCAATGGGACTGGCAGGTCTACCTGCAGGACACCGGCGGTGGACAGACCTACCTGCAGTGGATGATGAGCGCTTGGGGCTGGACCCTGACGGTCTCGGTCATCAGCTGGATAGTTGCGCTTGTCGTCGGTTCGCTGATCGGCGTGCTCCGAACTGTGCCCAGCAAGTGGCTGCAGGCCTTCGGCAACGGGTGGGTCGAGCTTTTCCGCAACATCCCATTGCTGGTCCAGATCTTCCTCTGGTACCACGTGGTGCCAGCCATCGTCGCGCCAATGAAGCAGCTGCCAGCTTTGGTGCTGGTGGTCTTTGCCCTCGGCTTCTTCACCTCGTCCCGCATCGCCGAGCAGGTGAGGGCCGGCATCAACAGCCTTCCACGAGGCCAGCGCATGGCCGGTCTCGCGATGGGGCTGACGCTGCCGCAGACCTACCGCTTCGTCCTCCTGCCGATGGCTTACCGGATCATCCTGCCTCCGCTGACCAGCGAGGCGATGAACATCATCAAGAACTCCTCGGTCGCCTTCGCCGTATCGATCTCCGAGCTGATCCTGTTCGCGATGCAATCCCAGGAGGAGACCTCGCGCGGCATTGAGATCTACCTCGGTGTGACGGCGCTTTACGTGGTGTCTGCCTTCGCCGTGAACAGGCTCATGGCCTTCATTGAGAGCCGGGTTCGCGTGCCGGGCTACCTCGGGGGAGGCAAGTGATGGGCGGCCTTGACTTCTCGGTCTACAACTGGGAGCTTTTCCGCGGCTTCGTGCTGTCCGGTCTGATCTTCAGCGTTCAACTCACGCTGACGGCCATGGCCGGCGGCATCATCATCGGCACGCTCATCGCCCTGATGCGGCTGTCCGGCAACGCTGCCCTGGAGTGGCCGGCCAGAATCTACGTCGACGGCCTGCGCTCGATCCCGTTGGTCATGGTGATCCTTTGGTTCTACCTGCTGATCCCGCTGTTCCTCGGGCGCCCGATCGGCAAGGAGCTGTCGGCCATGATCACCTTCACCCTCTTCGAGGCGGCATACTATTCGGAGATCGTGCGCGCGGGCATCCAGTCGATTTCTCGAGGGCAGGTCTTCGCCGGGCAGGCGCTCGGGCTGACCTACGCGCAGAACATGCGGCTGGTGATCCTGCCGCAGGCCTTTCGCAACATGCTGCCTGTGCTGCTCACGCAGACCATCGTGTTGTTCCAGGACACGTCGCTCGTGTATGCGATCGGCGCTTACGACCTCCTGCACGGCTTCGAGGTCGCCGGCAAGAACTACGGCCGGCCGGTTGAAAGCTACCTTGCCGCTGCGGTCGTGTATTTCGTCATCTGCTACTCGCTGTCCACCCTGGTCAAGCGACTGCAGCGCAAGATCGCCATCATCCGTTAATCTAAGGGATTGCCATGGCCTCGATGATCGAGATCAAGAATGTGTCCAAGTGGTACGGCAGTTTCCAGGTGCTGACCGACTGCAGCACGGTGATCAACAAAGGAGAAGTCGTCGTCGTGTGCGGCCCTTCAGGCTCCGGCAAGTCGACGCTCATCAAGACGGTGAACGCGCTCGAGCCCTTTCAGAAGGGCGATGTCGTCGTTGATGGCGTATCAGTGGGCGATCCCAAGACCAACCTGCCCAGGTTGCGCTCGCGTGTGGGCATGGTGTTCCAGCACTTTGAGCTCTTTCCCCACCTGTCCGTGACAGAGAACCTGACGCTCGCGCAGATCAAGGTGCTCGGCCGAAGTTCAGAGGACGCGAAGGCGCGGGGACTGAAGATGCTCGATCGCGTCGGCCTGATGGCCCATAAAGACAAGTTCCCCGGGCAACTCTCCGGGGGCCAGCAGCAGCGTGTTGCCATCGCTCGAGCCTTGAGCATGGATCCGATCGTCATGCTGTTCGACGAGCCGACCTCTGCGCTGGACCCCGAGATGGTCGGGGAAGTGCTCGATGTGATGGTTCAGCTTGCCAACGAAGGCATG
>DASTGE010000594.1:0-9289 GCA_035719405.1 Burkholderiaceae bacterium | reverse complement strand
CTGCACCGGGACCGGCACGCCCAGCCGGCTGAGCGTTGCCGCGACCTTGGGATGAAGCAGCGGCGCCAGCACCGGCAGCAGCAGCGGGCCCCACGTCTCGACATGGCGCAGGGCCTGCGCAATTCGACTTCCGCCGCGGCGCGCGGCGCGTTCCGCCGCATGTTCAGCCCGCCGTGCGGCACGCGAAGGTGACCTCCTTCGCACCATCCATATCGTCAGCACCGTCCCACCCACTGCAGCGCCGGCCATCACCAGCTTGCTGCCCAGCGCATGGGCAAGGTTGTCCTTCAGCATCCGCGCGCTGTGATGCACTTGGTCGTCGTGCAGGCGCACAAGCGCCTCGCAGTCGCGGATCTCCATTTCAAGCTGCTTGAGCTGGCTGCCTAGCATGCACCCTCCGTCATCCCGTCTGTCATTCGGCGGCGGGCCTGCCCTCGAGCCGGCGCAAGGTGGCGGGCAGGCTGATGCGCTCGACGAGGCGAATCATCATCCGCACGAGCACGAACGCAATCACGAGGTTGATTACCACGCCGATGCCGATGGCCACGGCCCAATGAAGCCCAGCGCTGACGAAGCCGATCATCACCCCGCTGACGATGCCCAGCCAGGCCGTGATGACGAGTACGGCAACGATGACTGCGTACATGACGAGCTGCACCAGCGACAAGCCCGCGACCCGCAGCTCCAATGTCACGAGCCGGACACGCTCGGCGACGATGCCGCGCACGTCTTCCCACAGCGCGCGTGCAGCGCCGGTGACGCTGGTCGCGGCTGCAAAATCGGCCGCCGCAGCGGCCGATTCTTCCCGCGCTTGCGGGGGAGCTTCGTTGCTCATTGCGGCGAGCGGAAGGTCACTCGGACCGTCCGCCGCCCAGGCGGCCGATGATCAAGCCGGCGAGAGCCGCGATCGTGATCGCCGTGAAGGGATGGTCGCGCACATAGGTGCGCGCGCTCGCGATCCACTGCTCTTCCAATGCCCCGAGCTGGTCGGCCTTCGATTGAAGTGTTTCGCGCGCGGTGCTGGCACCGTTTGTCAAACGCTCAATGGCAGGCCTTGCCGCAGCCGCCACGCGGTCGACGGTCTCGTGCGCGGTTTGCGCCACGCGCTCGACCATGTTTTGCGGCGAGCCTGCGGCTCCGTTCGATCCAATGGAGCTTCCCATGGGGGAGGATGCGCCCTGCATCGAGGATGTGGTCGTCGAGCTGCTCGTGTTGTCCATGTAAACCTCCTGTAGAAACTGCAAGAACTGTGGCACGACTTGCCGGGCGTTACGGCAGCAACGCGTCCTGCCCGGGGCTTTGCGAGCGCCGGTGAAAAACGGTCTTCAACATGCCGCACACCGCGTCGACGCCCATTGTCTGGCTGTGTACGACCTGCTTGAGGCTAAAGGCAACGGGCGTGCCTTGCAATGCCAACCGCGTCGGGCACGGAGATTGCGCTCAGAGGAGGAAGCGCTGCCGCTTCATGCGCCGCAGCCCCACTCAGGAGATTCCCTCGATGTCGCATTCCATCAACTGCTCAGGCCCGATGAAGGAATCGGACGCCCGCAGGCATGAGGTCGCCGTGGAGCGCAGGCGCGCCCATCCCGGCGAACCTCGCCATGTTGTGGTTGCTGACAAGCCAGCACCAGGTCACGACCGTCGCGGCACGCACGGAATGTGCGGCGGGCGCGAAGCACGTCGCGAGAGTAGGTGATCGGCATTCCTGCCTTTCATGGCCGACTCGCCAGCCGCGATTGGACTTCCGTGCCCGGCATCGGCGCGGGCGCAGCCTCAATGACGGTTCCGGGCGCATCGGAGCCGACAGCCGCTGGCGACGCCGAGACTCGATTCGAGCTGCTCGATGACAGTCTGGCCGATTCCGACCACGGGCTGCCTCTGGGAGCACTCGCCCAGGCAGTACCGGCGCTGCTCTTCGCCTGCACGCCCGACGGCCGTGTCGCCTATGTCAACCGGCACTGGTTCGAGTACACCGGCCTGAACGGCCCGCAAGCCCTTGCCGCACATTGGCAGGAGCTGGTGCATCCCGACGATCAGCTGCGCCTGCTGAGCCAATGGCACGACGGCCATGACCTGGGCAGGGGCGACACGCTGGAGACGCAGTTCAGGTTGCGCCATGCGAGCGGCGAGTTCCGCTGGCACATCTCGCGCTCCCGGCTGCTGCGCGACGGGCAGGGTCGTCCGCGGATGTGGACCGGCAGCGCCACCGAGATCGAGCGCCAGCGGCGAGTGGAAGATGCCCTGGACCGCCGCGAGCGTGAGTTCCGGACGCTGGTCGACAACGCGCCGGATGGCATTACCCGATTGGACAGACAGCTCAGGCACATCTATGCCAACCAGGCGATCGAGAACGCCTTCGGAGTGCCTCCTTCCGTGCTCGTGGGCCGCACGGCCGAAGAAGCCGGGCTGCCGCGGGAGATCAGCGAAGGCTGGCGCGAAGCGGCGCTGCGCGCCTTCATGCAGAACCAGGAGCAGGAGTGCGAGTTCAGCGCACCGTCCAAAAGGGGCGAGGAGCGGCACCTCGTGTGCAGGCTCATCCCGGAGTTGGATGTGGTCGGCCGAATGGAAAGCGTGCTGTGCATCGCCTACGACGTCACTCATCGAAGGCGGGCGCTGTTGGCATTGAAGTACAGCGAGCAGCGCTTCCGCCAGTTCGCGCAGAGCAGCGAGGACGTCTTCTGGTTCGCGGACCTGGAGGCCGGCGAACTGCTTTATGTGAGCCCGGCAGTGGAACGTTTGTGGGGAGTCCGCCCGGAGGCCCTGCTCGCAGATCCGTCGCTGTGGATGGCCGGCCTGGCGCCTGAGGACCGGGCACGCGTGCCATCGCCCTTTTATGCCAGCACCCGCGAGCCCGAGGGGCACGAGCCCGTGCGCGAGTACCGGCTGTTCCGCGCCGACGGCACCACCCTCTGGATCCGTGACCGCCGCTTCCATCTGCAGCAGGCTGCCGATGGGCGTGTGCTGCGCATTGGCGGCATTGCCGAAGACATCACCGAACGCAAGCTGCGCGACCTGGAACGGGAGGAATTGCTTGCGCGCGAGCGCGCCGCACGCGGCGAGGCCGAGGCACTTGCGCGGGCCAAGGACGAATTCCTCGCAGTGGTGTCTCACGAGCTGCGTTCGCCGCTCAATGCGATCCGCGGCTGGGCGCATGTCCTTAGAAAGACCGCAAAGCTGCCGCCCGAGCAGACCAAGCCGCTGGACGCGATCGACCGCAATGTCGCGGCGCAGGCTCGAATGGTGGACGATCTGCTCGACACCCAGCGTCTGTTGCGCGGCAAGGTGGCGCTGGAAATGCGGCGCACGCCTTTGCGCACGCTGGTCGATCAGGCCGTCGAAACTTTCCGGCCTCTGGCGACGGACAAGCAGCTGACCCTTGGAGTCTGCCATGCCGACGAGACATTGATGATCGAGGCCGATCCCGATCGGCTGCGCCAGGCCTTTGTCAACCTGTTGTCCAATGCAGTCAAGTTCACCCCGCCGGAAGGCCGTGTCGAGGTCATCACCGAGCGGCGAGGCGATTGCGCGGCCATCGTCGTCAGCGACACCGGGGTCGGGCTGGAGCCTGCGCAGCAAGCGCGCGTGTTCGAGCCGTTCCGGCAGGCCGCGGGCACCTACAGCACGCGCCGGCAAGGCGGATTGGGACTCGGCTTGGCGCTGGCGCGCCAACTCGTCGAACTGCACCAGGGACGCATGGGTGTGCACAGCGAAGGTCTCGACCGCGGCGCGGCCTTCACGATCGAGCTGCCGGTGCTGCGTTCGGCCGAGTCTTCACCGGTAGTGGTGCAGCAGGAGCCCTCGAAAGAACCGTCGCCGCCGCTTGCAGGCCGCCGGGTCGCGGTGCTCGACGACGATCCCGAAGGGCGCCAGATCCTCGAGCTACTGCTGCGGGAAGAAGCCATTCGAGCCGTCTTCTTCTCGAACACAGGCGATGCATTCCGTTACCTCAGCAACGTTCCACCCGAGGAGCGGCCGGAGGTGATCATCTCCGACATCGCGATGCCCGGCGAAGATGGCTACAGTTTCATGCGCAGGCTGCGCGAGTTGCAGCGGCGGCGTGGCGAGCCTGAGTTGCCGGCAGTGGCAATCACCGCCTTCTCCAGTTCCACGGACCGCATTCGCGCCCTCGCCGCCGGATTCAACGCGCACCTGGGCAAGCCCATGGACCCGGAACAGCTGCGCGCAACCCTGAAGGAATTGCTGCGCGATGCAATTTCCTGCGGTTGTTGCAACCCTGCTGGCACCTGACACCTTTGCAAAAGGAGAAGTCCCTTTCCGAGGACCGTCCATCGCCCTCCTGCATGGAAATTCGAGTGTCAGCACCCATAATCCTTTTTCAGGCCAGCGGTCTGTCCATGACCGCTGCCGTCCAACGGCGCGGACTTGCGCGCCGCCGCGCAAGCCGCCACTAAGAGGGAAGGCTATGGGACACGCATTGATCGTCGAAGACGACGCGGACTCCGCCGAGATGATGGCGGCCTTGATCGCCAGCGAAGGTTTCACGGCGGCGACCGCACAAACCTTGCGCGACGCACGCAGGCACCTGGCCATGCGCGAGCCGGACATTGTCCTGCTCGACCTGATGCTGCCTGACGGCAGCGGCATGGACCTGTTCAAGGAACCCGAGGCCCTGGCCAATACGGAAGTCGTGCTGATCACCGGCCACGCCAGCCTGGAAACATCGATTCAGGCGCTGCGCATGGGTGCGGCCGACTACCTGATCAAACCGATCAACATCAAGCAGCTGCAGGGCATCCTGTCGCGCGTCATGAGGCCTTCCGCATTGAAGGCCGAGATTGCCGACATGAAGTCGGAGTTCGAGAAAACCGGCCGCTTCGGCCAGATGTACGGCCGCTCACCCGCAATGCAGCGCGTGTACGAGCAGATCTCGCGCGTCGCGGGCACTGCGGTGACGGTGCTCATCACGGGTGAGAGCGGTACCGGCAAGGAGGTCGCGGCGCGGACCATCCACGATCTGTCGCGCAGACGCAAACAGCCCTTCCTCGCGGTCAACTGCGGCGCGATTTCGCCGCACCTGATCGAAAGCGAAATCTTCGGCCACGAGAAAGGAAGCTTTACCGGCGCGGACCGCCAGCACCTGGGCTTCTTCGAGCGCGCCCACGGTGGCACGCTCTTCCTCGACGAGATCACCGAAATGCCGCTCGAGCTGCAGGTCAAGCTGCTGCGCGTGCTGGAGACGGGAACCTTCATGCGGGTGGGCTCGACCCAGGCTCTGGAGACCGACGTTCGCGTGATCGCCGCCACCAATCGCGTCCCCGAGCAGGCCGTGGCCGCGGGCAAGCTGCGTGAGGATCTGCTGTATCGCCTGAACGTCTTCCCGATCCACCTGCCGCCCCTGCAGGACCGGCTCGACGACATCCCGCTCCTGGCCGATCACTTCCTGGTCGACATCTGCAGGCGTGAAGGCCAGAACAAGCGATTCAGCCAGCGTGCGCTCGACAGGATGCAGCAGCATCGTTGGCCGGGCAACGTGCGCGAGTTGCGCAATGTAGTGCAGCGCATCTACCTGATGGAAGAAGGCCACGAGATCGGCGACGAGTGGCTGCAATTCGAGCCTCCGAAGGTGCAGGCCGGAGACGGCGCGACGATCGCGGTGCGTGTGGGCACGCCCCTGGCGGAGGTCGAGCGGACGCTCATCCTCGCCACACTGCAACGCTTCAACAATCACAAGGAAAAGACCGCCGCTGCCCTCGGAGTGAGCTTGAAGACGCTGTACAACCGCCTGAAGGAGTACGCACAGGACACGCCGGGGGCGGGTGAGGACAACAAGGGAGCGCATTGAGGAGCGCGTCGGAAGGCGCTCCATTGCCGTCGTAGATCAGTGCCGTACCGTTCCCGTCTGCGGTGCGGCCACATTGGGCCGATCCCCTGCCGACGGATTGTCTCCCTCGGCCCTTCCCTTCGCCGCCGCGGGCTGCCGGCTTGTGTTCCCCGGCTTGGCAGCCGCGTCCGGTGCCGCTACCGGACGCGATCCGTTGGCACCACGATCGCCTCGCATCCGTGCAAGCGCCTGACGGCAGCCACCGCCGTCCGTTGCCTTGGGCGGCTCGACCAGCGGGATCAGCGCGGCCAGCGGATTCACCGATGCCAGCGCAAGTGAAGCCACCGCCCGCGCGGCAATTGGCTTGGTCTCCAGATGCACTTGTGGCTTGCTGAACGTGCCATCGAGGTGAATGGGTGATCTCAATGCCAAAGGCGAGAAGTCCTTGGGATTGGCCTGTGCCACCAGCGCGAGGCGTTCATCGGGCAGCGAGATCTGACCGCCGAAGAGCATCGTCGTGTCGCTCGTGTCGATGATGCCGACATCCGTGTACAACGTGCCATCGCGCATGGTGAAGCGGCTGGCGGCGCATTGCATCTTCAGCGCATCGTCGCCCTTGATCAGCACGCCCAGCGCCTGGCCAATGTCGATGCCGGCGGCCTCCATGGCCAGATGCGAGACGGTCCCGTTGTTGATCCACGCAGCCAGGGTGCCGTCGAGGGTCGACGCCACCGAGGCGATCGACCGTCCCGCGCCCGTGAACTGCAGGTGCCCGCCGAGCAGGCCGCTCACATAGTTGCCGCCCGACGCCTCTTTCTGAGCGGCGTCGCGCATGTGGGTGTCCTTCATATGGATGAAGCGCTGGAGTTGGACGCCCGACCATCGCACATCGCCGTCCCATCGGGGCTTGCGTTCATCGCGGCCATCCAGCCCGATGCGGCCCTGGACCTCGCCGCCCGACGTGCGCGCCAGCAGCTTGCCCAACGTCAGCACCCCGCCGCGCAGCGTGACCTCGCCAGCCAGCGGAGCAAAAGCCTCGAGGACAGGGGTATGGAAGTCTGCCCGCTGCAGATCCACCTGCACCGACGCGTCCATGAACTTCAGCGACGGGATGTCGAACTCGCGGGTTGGCAGCACGCGGCTGCCGCCCTGCCCGGTCGATTTCGTGGCCCCGCTCTTCCGTGATGTACCGAAGGCCGGCCCGAGATCCGCGAGGTCGAGGTTGCGTCCGAGCAGCCGGCCGGTCAGCAACGGGGGTTGCGGACGGCGATCGAACGTGAAGGCACCATGCAGCCGGCTGTTGCCCACCGCAAAGCGCGCCACATCGGCTCTGTAGACCTCCCCGTGCTTCGACAGCTTGCCGTCCATCTCGAACGGCGACGTCGTCGGAAGGGTGATGCGGAAGGGCTTGGCGATGGCGGCGAGGGAGGAGCCGCTCACCGAGAACGTGCCGCTCAGGTCGTGCAGATGGATGACGTCTCGCGCCTGTCCCTCGAAGTGGACTCGCCCGTGAGGAGAGCGGGCCTGCAGCGTGAGCGGCACGGCGGTGGTCGCCCCCTCGGGTGCAATCAGGGGCAGCACCCCATTGGACCGCATGGTGAAGTCGAAGTCCCCTTCCCGGTAATGGCCCGATCCCTTGATCCGCAAGCCCGCCTCGTGTGAGCCTGCGGCAAGACCCTCGTCGGTGGTCGCCTCGGCCTGCATTTTCAGGCCCGTGGGCGCATCATCGAGCGCGAGGCGACCGCCCAGCACCACCAGCCGCTCGAACTCCGGAATGCGAGCGCCGGTTTTTTTCGCCTGGGTGTCGGGACGGGAGAAGTCCCAATTCGCGCGCCCATCCGGCAGCCTCCACAGCGAAGTGTCGAAGCTTCCCACTTCGAGCGCGGAAATTCGCAGGGGTTCGTCGCGCGTGGTGACGGCGAGGTTCCACAGCGTGGACCAAGGCAGTTGCAGGAAGACGTCGCGCGCGCCGAAAAAGTCCTTCCCGGCTTCCGGCGGACTCCAGCGTGGAGCGCCGATCGTCAGGGAATCGGTGCGGACCCGCAACGAACCCAGCGTATGCAGCTTGAAAGCCGGCCCTACTTCCACTCGCCGCTCGAGTTTGTTGTTCAGCATGCGCTGCAGCGGCTGCCTGAGGAACGGCCATCCGCGCCACTCGCAGATCGCGAAGGCCACGACCAAAGCCAGCAATACGAGTCCCAGGCCCGTAAGAAGGGGATGGGACCGGAAGGGATTGGTGCGTGCCATCGATCAGACCGCGGCAAGTCGCGTTCCCATTTGTCGGCCGGTTGCGCTTTGTCCGGTGACTGCGCCTTGCGGGCCGTCCGATCAGTGGAGGATCACTCTCGGCGTGGGTGTGTATTCGAAAGGCTCGGGAGTTTGTGGCTGAGGCTCGGGCAGGTCCAGCTCATCGGCCGGGAAGGGAAACTCATCCACCGGCATCGGACGCGGCGGGCAATAGTCGGGGATCGGCGTGGAGTGAAAGTGGAGCATCGACTGCCTCCTGCATTGGTGTTGCTGATGAGCACGCCGCGTGCCCAATTCGAGAAATGGGAGTATGGGAGTTGACGCATGGGCAATGAGCCCACCTATGCCTGTCATCGAGGCAGGGAGCCACCCCTGCCCTCCCTGCCGCCACTCACACCAACGGGCAGGGCGATCTGGCCTCGAGGTGCAAGCATGCGCGCCCGTCAGGGCTTGACCTTCAGCAGCGGGCCTTGCAGGTCCGGGAAGTTGCTGGTGTTGAGGACCTGAACTCCGGCGTCATGCTCACCGTTGAACGGCGTCACGTTGGCCGGACAGCCCACCTTTGCGGCATCTTGAGGTGAGTTGAACCAGAGGCCGAGATGGAACGTGTGGATCGGGCCGGTCCGCGGATTGAGGGTCACGTCGGGGAACGCATTGTGATGCACGTCGGGGGCCTGAACGCTGCCCGGAGCGACGATGAAAGTCTCCTCGTTGAAGCGGCCGACGAAGCGGCCATTGGCCACCCCGTTGGCGTCGGTCTCCATGTCGCCCTGGTACCACGCCAGGCCGAACGGCGCATTGGGCACCTGGATCACGAAGAAATCGAAGTTGGTATGCGGTGGCAGACCTTTGACTTGCACATGCATTTCCTCGACCGGGCCGAGCGACTCGATCCGCACCTTGGCCTGTGCATTCGGCGCGCAGCCGGGAAACGCGACAAGCCCCGGCGAGCGGACCATGTTGAAGGTGGTCGGCCTCGCCCGCCGAGGCGGCCGTGGTGAGCCCGGCGAATGACGTCAGCGCGACGGCAGCGGCGGCAAGGGTGTTCGGCCGGATCGAAAAAGTTCAGTCCCTTGACCGAGGGATCGGTAGCCACGCGCGGCTTGCTCAATCGCTGCAGGTGTTATGACTCTCGCTTCTTGAGGTCTGCCAGGGCCTGATATCCCAGGGACGTTTCGGGCGTTCGTGAGAACGCCGCCGGTTTCACCGCGGGACGGCGCACAGTGGGGATGGGCCGGTACTCCGTTGGTATCGTGAGTC
>DASTGE010000593.1:0-2464 GCA_035719405.1 Burkholderiaceae bacterium | reverse complement strand
CTGGTATGCCCGCAGGCACAACGCTGCTGCATCAACAAGTGCCGCGTGACTTCGATGCGCACGCCCAGTACGCCAGGCTCTTCAGTGCCCAAGGGCACCAGTTCCAGCGTGTCCCAGCCCGTCCAGGCTTGCGCAGGCTCGACGCGAAGCGAAGCCGAACAACTGGCCGACAGCTTTGTATCTCAGACCAGGGTGACATTGAAGTCGCCAACGTCCGTGGGCGGGTACGCCGCGTACCACCGCACGCAGACCAACATGACGTCCAGCGGGAAGCGCAGCCGCTTGATCACGCGACGTAGGGTCGAGTTCGCCAGTTGAACGTGCAGCGGTACCATGGCTCGATTGTCACAGTAGCCTTACCGCGACAGATCCGGCTGTCGATCTGCTTTCAATCTGGCGAGGCGCCTGGTCTTTCCGGGTGCGCGTCAACGTTGACCACTGCGCGCCGTTGATGCGCTGTGCCGGCATGATACCGGCATTCCAAACCACCAGAAGAATCCGTCTCATGCCCTATTTATTCATTCGCGCCGCAGCTGAGCACGTGCTCGATGAATGCCGCAGCGAGCCGTTCGAAATCCAGGAAGTTCGGCGTTGACCATGAACTGGCAGCGAAACCAGCTCGTTCGCCTGCTGCGTGCACGGCCTCGCATCTTCATCGCGACGGCGGCGGCGCTTGCCGTCGCCGGCTTCCTGCCGCTAAGCATCGCCAGCCATCCGGTCACGCGATGGCTGATCGCCTGGAACACCGGGACTGGCCTTTACGTCGTGTTGGCGACGGTGATGATGCTGCGGTCGTCAAGCCACCAGATGCACCGCCGCGCGCTGCTGCAGGACGACGGCCAATTGGCGATCCTCGTGTTGGTGGTGGTGGCTTCCGTCGCCAACCTCGCAGCCATTGCCGGCGAACTGGCCGTCGTGAAGGACATGCATGGTTTCCTTCGGACCGCGCATATCGCGTTGGCCGGGTTCACCGTGCTGTCTTCCTGGGCCTTCATCCAAGTGATGTTCGCACTGCACTATGCCCATGACTACTATGCGGCGGCTTGCGGTGGGTGCCCCGCAGGACTGGCGTTTCCCGAGGACGAGCACCCGGAATACGGCGACTTCTTCTACTTCGCCGCTGTCATCGGAACCTCTGGGCAGACGGCTGACGTGTCATTCGTATCGAAGCCGATGCGCCGCATCGGAGCGCTGCACTGCATCTTGTCCTACCTGTTCAACACCACCGTGCTGGCCTTGCTGATCAATATCGGCGCCAGCATGTTTTGACCTCGGGGTGGCGTTGGTGCACGGATACCCCGGCCCGGTAGCATGGCGTCGTGGCGTGTGCTGCCGACATCGCGGACTTGACTGCCTGAGTGTCCCAGTACCCGTGTAGGGCCGCTGATCCCTTGAGGAGATCGTTGTCACCGTGCCTGGCGAAAATGGACGCCTCGTCAACCGAGCTCTGCGTTGTCGGGATCACATAGTGGTTCCCGGTGTCCATGTATGCCGTACCCACGTGAAGCGGCTGGTGCAGGTCGCCGACGAGATGGGTCAGCAAGAGCAATGCTTGCCGTGGCGTCAGGTTGTGCGGGTTGGACTGAGCAGACGTGTCGCCGCGCAAGACCGAAACGCACTGTCGGAGAACATGCACGACGTCTCGGTCCGTCGTACCCACTGCGCCCTCGGCGTAGGCGTTCAGCTCGAACGGCAGGTCGGTGAAGTGGTAGTCATGATGCTGCGGATTGCCGTTGACGAACTCCTGCATTTCCGCAGTGAGCGGACCACAGTAGCCCTTCGCGCAGTCCGCCCAGATCGAAATGGATTCGAGCGACTCTCCGGGCTGAAGCAGCGCCTTGACGCCATCCGCTGCGTTGCTATTCGCGATCAGCCGATCGGCGATCGCGCCGACGGTTTGATGTCCCGAATTGCCCCAGCCGAAGGCGTTCGGAGCGAACGCGATCCAGACGCTCACGAGGAGCGCCGAGGCACATCTGCGCATACCCACTCCATTCCTTCGCCGCGCCCGTGCGGCGGCATGCAACGAGGGCCGCGACCCCTTTTGTTTCTTGGCGCGAGTTGTACTGCCAACGCGTGACTGTTCACATCCCCCAAAGGATGGGAGGCAGTTTGGCACGGCGCAATTCGTTGTAGCCGAATCGATCGCTTCGAAGCCATGCGGGCGGAATGTCTGCGTCGAAGACGAGCGTCGATCGGTCTGACGGCATCGGGAGTGATATGAGCTCGGTCGTGCCAGCCGATGCTCGAAGTGGCGGGAGGAGGGCGGGCCAGCGTTGTTCGAGCATCCCTAGAGGAGGGGACGCATTTGCGCCAGACTATGGATACCGTTTTACCTTGCTCGAAGGAAACGGAGAAGCGTCATGTCCCTTGTTGGATCTCCGCGGCGGCCGGAAATCGATCAGTACGCGATCAAGTTCCTCATCGGTGCGATCGCAGTGTCGCTACCGCTGATTGAGTTCGC
>DASTGE010000592.1:0-3345 GCA_035719405.1 Burkholderiaceae bacterium | reverse complement strand
AGTTGGCTGAACATGGCCGAGATCGAGCTGAACGTGATGATCGCCCAATGCTTGAACCGTCGCATCGACAAGATCGAAACCGTGCGCAGCGAGGTCGCAGCTTGGCAGGTCAGTCGCGATCAAATCAATGCCAAGATCGATAGGCATTTCACCTGCAATCACGCCCGCATCAAGCTCAAGCGGCTCTATCCGACATATGTGACTTGACACGACACTAGGGTGCCTAGGGAGGCCCGCGCCCAAGAAGCGTAAGCGCAAGCCCGCGCAGGCCTAATAATCAGCACGGATGCGTGGCATGACGGCCCCATCGGAGCTCGAAGAAGGGCGACAAGACTCTGCAGGACACGTTCGCTACACTCCGCTTTATCGCCCCCACCATCTATCTGCATGAGCGGTGTCGCCCACAAAACCTACGATTCCAAGCAGCAACGCCGCGTGGCATTCATCGGCCTCGGCGTGATGGGCTTGCCAATGGCGGGACACCTTGCCCGTGCAGGGCATGGCGTCACCGTCTTCAATCGCACATCTTCCAAAGCCGAAGCGTGGGTCGAGGAGTTTGGCGGCCAACGCGCGCCTTCACCTCAAGAAGCGTCGAAAGACGCGGACTTCGTGTTCGCCTGCGTAGGCAACGACGATGACCTGCGCGCGGCGACGATGGTGCCTTTGGCGGAATGAAGCGAGGCGCCGTCTTCGTCGACCACACTACCGCGTCGGCTTCGGTCGCCCGCGAGTTGCACGCGCTGGCGCGTGAGCGCGGACTGCACTTCGTGGATGCCCCGGTATCCGGAGGCCAGGCGGGCGCTGTAAACGGCGTGCTCACGGTGATGTGCGGCGGCGACGCGGAACCGTTCGAGGCGATGAAGCCGGTCGCCTCGGCCTACGCACGAGCGGTGACGCGCATCGGCGAAGCCGGTGCCGGGCAATTGGCGAAAATGGTGAACCAGATCGCGATCGCCGGCGCATTGCAGGCGCTGTCGGAGGCGATTGCCTTCGGCGAGCGTGCGGGGCTGGACATGAAGCTGGTGCTGGAAGTGATCGGCAAGGGCGCCGCGCAAAGCTGGCAAATGGACAACCGCGGCCCCACGATGATCGACGACCGTTTCGACTTCGGCTTTGCGGTCGACTGGATGCGCAAGGACCTGAGTCTGCTGCTGAACGAAGCCAGGGGCAATGGCTCTGCCCTCCCCGTGACCGCCCTCGTCGATCAGTTCTATGCAGAGGTGCAGTCCCTGGGCGGCGGGCGCTGGGACACCTCCAGCCTCATCCGGCGTCTGCGTTGAGAGCGCAACCCGCCGCGCACGCTAGCCCTTCACGCCGCCATCATTTGCTGATTGGCGCCGTGGGCGTGGTGTTCGCCAAATCCTTTTCGCTGACGACCTGGAACATGCGCACGACCTTCTGCACGCCGCTGACGCCGCGCGCAACCTCCGTTGCACGCGCGGCCTCGCGCTCCGTGACCCGGCCCATCAGATAGACGATTGCGCGTTCGGTGACGACCTTGATCGCATTCGACTGCAAATCCTTTGCGTCGACGAAAGCGGCTTTCACCTTGCCCGTAATGATGGTGTCGTTGGAACGTGACGTGAGTGAACTGTGGCCGGCGATTGCCAGTTCGTTGACAGTCCCGCGCACATTGTCGATGCGCGAAACGGCCTGCTCCACGGCAGTACGGTCGGCCTCGCTCGGCACTTCTCCCGTAAGGAGCACCGTGCGCTCGTAGCTGGTGGCGTTCACGTGCCCCCTGTCGCCGATCGCCTCGTGCACGCGGTTGATGGCCTTGAGCTCGATAGCCTGATCGTCAACTTGTGTTCCTGAACTGCGACGGTCTGTGACCATCAGCGCGCCGCCGACGGCGCCTCCGACCACCAGCGGGGCACACGCCGACAAAGCCAGTGTTGCAGCCAGCGCGCCCAGCAACAGCGCCGGACGCGATCCCAGGGTCTTGAAGAAACTCATGCAGTGTCCTGTTCTCCCAACAATTGCAGGTCCACGGCATCGCAAATGCAGTGCAGCGCCAAGCCGTGGACTTCGTGGATGCGCATCGCACGATCGTGCGGCACGCATACATGAACGTCCGTCTCAGCCAGCCGTGCACCGAGCCTGCCCCCGTTGCCGC
This sequence comes from Burkholderiaceae bacterium, assembly GCA_035719405.1. GTDB lineage: Bacteria > Pseudomonadota > Gammaproteobacteria > Burkholderiales > Burkholderiaceae_C > CAMLIZ01. The sequence continues at coordinate 1,229 of DASTGE010000592.1, read as the reverse complement.
CGGTAAAGGCGATGACGGTCATCTCCTTGGCGTGCGCCGCATCGACTGCCGCCAGCACGCTGGCCGATGCGCCGTTGGCACTCAGGGCGATCAGCACGTCACCCGGGTTGCCGAGGGCCTGCACCTGCTTGGCAAAGACTTGCACATAGTCGCCGTCTTCGCCGACATTGGTAAGCAAGATGCTGTCTGCACTGAGGGCCATGGCCGCCAGGCCAGGACGTTCCCGCTCGAAGCGCCCCACGAAATGTGCCGCGAAATCCTGCGCTGCGCTGGCGGAAGTTCCGCCACCGCACAGCAAGACCTTGCCGCCGGAGGTAATGCAGCCCAGCACCGCCTGCACTGCGTCGGCGATGGGGCGGGCGAGCACCTCCGCGGCTTGGTATTTCAGGTCGGCACTCTCGAAGAACTGCTGCTGGATGCGCTGCTCGAGCATGGGTGGAGATGATAAGTCAGCGGTGAAGATCCCCCGCATCGAAAGCCGCCTTCAGCCATCGGACCTCGCCACCCTCGATTGCAATCACGTCGAAGCGACATGGCGGTGGCGCGGGCAACGCGCGAAGGAAGTGCTGCGCCGCGTAGAGGATGCGCCGCTGCTTGGCCGCAGTGACACTGGCCGCCGCGCCGCCATGGCTGTGGTTGCGCCGCGTCCGCACCTCGACGAATACGAGGGTTGCATCGGCCGCCTGCATGATCAGGTCGACCTCGCCGGCATGCGCCCGCGGTCCGCGCGCGACGCGATAATTGCACTGCACCAGCTTCAATCCCTGGCGTTGCAGGAAACGCAGTGCCATTTGCTCGCCCGCATCCCCGACCTCCTTGGGGCCGCCCTCCAATCCGAACCACGCCTTGAACAACGTCGATGCCTCCTTGCTTCTGCGCACGGCTGAAGCCGCCGCGGGTGGGCAGCAGTATCCGGCACCGGCTCTGTATGTGGTCGCAACGCCGATCGGCAACCTCGCAGACCTCAGCTTGCGCGCCATTCACGTTCTCGCACTTGTCGACGCAGTGGCCTGCGAAGACACGCGGGTCACGGGAAACCTGCTGAAGCACCTGGGCCTGCACAAGCCACTGCTGGCCCTTCACGAGCACAACGAGCAGCGGGCGACGCAGGCCGCGCTGGGTCGCCTGACGGCAGGCGAGCGGATCGCCTATGCCAGTGATGCTGGCACGCCGGCCATCTCCGACCCCGGTGCCGGGCTGGTGGCAGCCACTGTAGCCGGTGGCTTTCG
>DASTGE010000591.1:0-7238 GCA_035719405.1 Burkholderiaceae bacterium | reverse complement strand
ATCGTTGAACAGCTGCGCGCGCTGCAGTGGCCGAGACCGCCGCACCGTGCGGCGCTGGCGTGACTGGCTGTACGAGCGCGGCGAGCAGTTCGAGTTCTTCCTGCGCAGCCGCCTGCCGGAGCTCGGGCGTTTCGCCGACTGCGCCTGACCAAGCTGACCACGGAGTTGCTGCGGTACCTGCAGAACAATGCCGACTCGATTTCCGACTATGAGCGAAGGTACCGCGCGGGCGAGCGAATCTCGACCTCGTTCGTGGAGTCGGCAGTCAATCAGATCATCGACAAGCGCATGTCCAAGTCGCAGCAGATGCGCTGGTCGCCAGAAGGCGCGCACCTGCTCCTGCAAGTACGAACCAGCGTGCTCGACGGACGCTTGCGTGAGGACTTCACGCGCTGGTACCCAGGTTTCCGGCCAACGATTCAGCCTTGCAGGAATGCGCCTGACCCCAGACTTTCGATCGCTCTCGGAGCCAACAGCGACGATGCCGGCGAACGACTGCCGGCGCCCAAGGCACCCCCAAGGGTGGGATTCCCCGATGAAGCCGGATGGAGTGATGATCCATCGGTAGCCCAGAAGGACTAGATATTGCCTTGTGCGTTGCACATTCGTAGGGCGACATCAGGTTCCACAAGTATTCACAAGGGCTTGCGAGCGGAGGGCACCATTTGTTCACAAGGTTGTCCACAGAAGCGGTGGATAAGCCGGGGTTGCCCCCATCCGCCCGGGACCAACCAGGAGGCGCGCCGCCTGCCCCATGACGGGCCGGTTGGGTCGACAGGACGGCTGAGCCAGCGTCCGCGCCTGGACGCTTCAGCTTCTCATGCCATTCGCCTCCCTCGGGTCCTTCAGATACCGCCGCGCATAGCGGCCGCCGAGATTCGTGAGGATCTCGTAGCCAATCGTGCCTGCGCGCGCTGCCACCGAATCGACTCCATCGCGCTCGCCGATCAGATCGACCAGGCTGCCCGGCGCGAGCGCAGTTTCGGGCAGCACCGACGCATCGAGCGTGATCGTGTCCATCGACACTCGGCCCACGATGGGCAGCTCGACGTCACCCACCCACGCCGAGCCGCGGTTGCCCAGGGCATGCAGCCAACCGTCGGCATAACCGACCGACACCGTCGCGATGCGCGTCGGCTGCTCGCAGAGCCAGCTATGGCCATAGCCGACCGGCGTGCGGGGATCGAGTTCGCGCAACTGCACCACCTTGCCTTGCAGCCGCACGACCTGACGCATCGGGTTCGGCGCGCCGGCCACCGGCGCGACGCCGTACAGCGCCGCCCCGGGCCGGGCGAGTTGGAAGTGGTACGCATCGCCGAGGAAGATGCCCGACGAGGCCGCGAGGCTGGCCGGCGCCGGGGGCAACAGTCGCCGTGCCTCGCTAAAGCGCTCGAGTTGCGCCGCGTTCGCCGGATGCGCCGGCTCGTCGGCGCAGGCGAGATGACTCATCACGCAGACGACGCGCAAGCCGGCGAACGCCTCGCGGTCGGCGGCGATCGCGCTCAGTTCCCGCGCGGCGAGGCCGAGCCGCGACATGCCGGTGTCGATCTGCACGATCGCCTCCAACTCGCAGTCGAGCCGGTGCGCGAGCGCGCGCCACGCGTCGAGTTGCTGCCCGCTGTTCAGCACCGGCACCACGCCATGCGCGATGAACTCCTGTTCGCTCCCCGGCGTCGGCCCATGCAGCACGTAGATGGTGACTACTGCCGGCAGCAGCGGTCTGAGCGCGATCGCCTCGTCGAGATGCGCGACGAAGAAGCGGCGGCATCCGGCAGCGACGAGCGCCGGCGCGACCTGCGCCGCGCCAAGGCCATAGGCATCGGCCTTGACGACCGCGGCGCATTCTGCCGCGCCGACTGCCGCATCAAGAGTTCGCCAGTTGTCGCAGATCGCACGAAGGTCGATCGTTAGAAGCGCGCCGGCCCGGACCTGTTCAGACATAAAGGTAGAAGGCTCCGTCTTTTGGGGTGGATGAGGAAGTGCGCGGCCGAAATTGCTCTGCTGCCTCCGGAGTGGGGCGCCCCGGAGGTCTCACGTTCCAGCCTGTGGCGAGTCAGCGACTTGCTCGGGTCGCAAGCGTGGGCTCGAACGCGGGCTTGACGCCGCCGCTGATCCGGAAGCCGAGGCCAAGCAGCGCGAACCAGATCGGAGCGACGTACAGCGCCACGCGGGTTTGTGGGTCGAGCGCGAGCAGCGCGGCGACCACCAGCATGAAGCCCACGACCACCTTGTTGACCACCGGAGCGAACGGCATGCGGAAGGCCACCGCCTTTGCCTGGCCGGCGGCGACGGCTTTGCGATACCGCATGTGCGTGATCATGATGATTGCCCAGGTCCATAGTGCGCCGACGAGCGAGATGCTGGTGATCCAGACAAAGGCTTCTTCAGGCACCACGTAGTTCAGCACGACGCCGATGCCCATCAGAATCGCCGAGAAGGTAATGGCCGCGGACGGCACATGGTTGGCATTGACCCGCGCAAAGGCCTTCGGCGCCTGGCGGAACTGCGCCAGCGTGTACAGCATGCGGCCGGTGCTGAAGATGCCGCTGTTGCACGACGACGCGGCGGCGGTGATGACGACGAGGTTGATGACGCTGGCGGCGCCGGGAAAGCCGATCTTCTCGAACAGGAACACAAAGGGGCTGACGCCGGGCTTCAGTTCGGTCCATGGCACGAGCGACATCATCACGACGAGTGCACCGATGTAGAAGATGAAAATGCGCCAGACCACGCCATTGGTGGCGCGCGGGAGCACGCGCTCGGGGTTCTGCGCTTCGCCCGCGGTCACGCCGATCAGCTCGACGCCCTGGAACGCGAACATCACCATCTGCAGCGTCAGCGCGATGCCGAGCACGCCGAACGGCATGAAGCCCTGGTGTGACCACAGGTTCGAGACGCTGGCAGTGGCGGCGAGCGGCGTGATGCCGAACGCGAGCACCGCGATTCCGATGCCGATCATCGCGACGAGCATCACAACCTTGATCAACGCGAACCAGAACTCGAGTTCGCCGAACAGCTCAACCGTGATGCGATTGGCGAGGTACAGCACGACGAGGGTCGTCAGCGCCGGTATCCACTGCGGTACGTGCGGAAACCAGTAGTGGACGTACATGCCCACCGCGGTGATCTCGGCCATGCCGACAGTGACCCACATGAACCAGTAGGACCATCCGGTGGCGAAACCCGCAAACGGGCCGACGAATTCCTCCGCATACGACGCGAACGAACCAGCGACCGGCCGATACATCAGCAGCTCGCCGAGGGCGCGCATGATAAAGAAGACGATGGCGCCGCCGACCGCGTAGCTGATGATCAGCCCCGGCCCGGCGATGCTGATCGCGCGCCCTGCGCCGAGGAACAACCCGACGCCGATCGCTCCACCGAGGGCAATCATCTGGATGTGGCGGCTCTTCAACCCGCGGTGCAGATCCTGCTCCTCGTGGCGGCGCTCGTCCGCGAGCAGTTGATTCATGCTGGTCATGACCTGTAAATCTCCTAGCGGCGCCCGCTTGTCGCGTTCACCTGGTCTTCTTCAGGATCGTCCTCGCCGGTGCGACCGCATGGGCCTGTGTTGAGCGAGGAGGCGTCGGCGCGAGGGCGCCGTTGCCGACGTGGCAGCCGGGACGATGCGCGTCCGGCCGTTTCGATGCCCGACTACGGTGGCCTCAAGGACTGCAAGGTTGTCTCCTGTAGTTGGTCGAAAGCGGCGGCCCGCGCAGCGGATGGCGCGGGGAGGGTGGCGAGAGCTTGTCGCGAAGGGGCGATCAGGCGCCGGCCTTCGCCGGCTGAAGCGGTGCCAGCGCCGTGCGGCGGCTGCGGTAGCGGTCGATGCCCAGGCCGTCGAGGCTGATCTCCGGCTCGCGCCCGCTGATCAGATCGGCCATCACGCGACCGGTGCCGGCGGCCATCGTCCAGCCGAGCGTGCCGTGGCCGGTGCTCAGGTACAGGTTGCGCAGCGACGTGCCGCCAACGATCGGCGTGCCGTCGGGCGTCATCGGCCTCAAGCCCGTCCAGAACTCGACGCGCGACATGTCGCCGCCGCGCGGGAACAGGTCGCCGACGACGAACTCGAGCGTACGCCGACGGGCATCGGACAGGCCGAGGTCGAAGCCCGAAAGCTGCGCGGTGCCGCCGACGCGGATGCGCTCACCGAGCCGCGTCACCGCAACCTTGTGCGTCTCGTCCATGATGGTCGACTGAGGAGCGAACGCGGCTTCGCTGACCGGCAAGGTGATCGAGTAGCCCTTCACCGGATAGACCGGAATGCGCATGCCCAGCGGTGCAAGCATCGCCGTCGAATGACTGCCGAGCGCGACGACGTACGCGTCGGCTTGCAGCACGCCACTGTCGGTGCACACGCCACTGATGCGCTCACCGCTGCACTGCAAGCCCTGGATGCCGACGCCGAAGCGGAAGCGCGCACCGAGGCCTTCGGCCATGCGGGCGAGGTCCTGCGTGAACTTGAAGCAATCGCCGGTCTCGTCGCCGGGCAGCCGCAACGCACCGACAAACTTGTGCTGGGTCGGCGCGAGGCCTGGCTCGGCTCGCACGAAGCCGTCGCGGTCGAGCAACTCGAACGGCACGCCGTACTCCTGAAGGATCTCGATGTCCTTCGCGGTGGCATCGAGCTGTTTCTGGGTGCGGAAGAGCTGCAGCGTGCCCTGCATGCGCTCGTCGTAGCGGATGCCGGTGTCCTCGCGCAGCGCACGCAGGCAGTCACGGCTGTATTCAGCGAGCCGCACCATCCTGCTCTTGTTGACCCGATACGCGGCGTCGTTGCAGTTGGCAAGCATCTGAAGGCACCAACGCCACATCTGCGGGTCGAGCGTCGGCTTGATGACCAGCGGTCGGTGACGCATGAGCAGCCACTTGATCGCCTTGATCGGCACGCCGGGACCGGCCCAAGGTGCCGAGTAACCGGGAGATACCTCACCGGCATTCGCGTAGCTCGTCTCCAAGGCTGGACCGGACTGCCGGTCGAGCACGGTCACTTCGTGGCCGCAGCGGGTGAGGTAGTACGCTACGGAAGTCCCGATCACACCGCTGCCGAGCACCATCACATGCATGTCGTCTCCATCATTCGGTCTTTGCCAGATGAGCCGCATTTGCAACGACCATGCCAAACAGAAAAGTCCCATCAATTCATTTAGTTGCGATCGAGCTCGGATTTCCTCTCTGTACGTGAACCGATACGCACAGCTTGCCGATCGGATCCACCCGACCGGGAAACCGTTGTCTCACAACGACTTGTCATCGCTGGAATGAAATCGCTACACTGTCTTCAAGACAATACGGAAAGCGATGCGTATCGACGTCACGATTGCCGACCGGGTCGGCATCGCGCAGGAGATTCTGGCCAAGCTCGCGCGGCGCGCGCTCAACGTCTCGGCCGTCGAGGTCGAGCCGCCGCACGTCTACATTGAGGCGCCGGCGCTCGATGAGGTCGGCTTCGAACAATTGCGCAGCGAGCTGCTGGAGGTGGCCGGCGTACAGTCGGTGGACATGCTGGCGATCCTGCCTGGCGTGCGGCGCCGCCTGTACCTCGATGCGCTGCTCGCATCGCAGGAAGACCCGGTGCTCGCGGTCGATGCGGACGGGCTCATCGTTGTCGCGAATGCCGCCGCGGTCGCCGCGAGCCGGCTTCCCGAACAACAGCTCGTCGGTCTGTCGCTGAAGGAGTTGATCGGGGATGCCGCACTGGTCGACGCGCTGATCGACCATGGTCAACGCGTGCCGGTCAGCGAGGTACAGATCGCTGGCGAGCCGTTCCTGATCGAGGGCTACGCGTTGCGCGAGGCGGGCGGCAACGTCGCCGGTGCGGTGTTGACCTTGCATGCGCCGCATCGAATCGGCGAACGCTTGAGCGCGCTGCAGAACTACAGCGCTGGTGGCTTCGAATCGATCCTCGGCCAATCGCCGGCGATCCGGCAGCTGAAGCAGCGCGCGGCGCGAATGGCACAGGTGGATGCGCCACTGTTGATCCACGGCGAGACAGGCACCGGCAAGGAACTGATCGCCCATGCGTGTCACGCCGGTAGCCGCCGTCGCGATCAACCGTTCTTCGCGCTGAACTGCGCAGCGGTGCCGGAAAGCCTGGCCGAGACCGAGTTGTTCGGCTATGCACCTGGCGCGTTCACCGGCGCGTTGCGCGGAGGCAAGCCCGGACTGCTCGAGCTGGCCGATGGGGGCACGGTATTCCTCGACGAGGTCGGTGAGATGTCGCCTTATCTGCAGGCGAAGCTGCTGCGCTTTCTCAACGACGGCAGCTTTCGCCGCGTCGGTGGCGACCGCGACCTGAAAGTCGACGTGCGCATCATCAGCGCGACGCACCGCTCGCTCGAGCAGATGGTCGCGGCCGGAACGTTCAGGCAGGATCTGCTGTTCCGGCTCGACGTACTGCAACTGCAGGTGCCGCCGCTACGCGAGCGCACAGAGGACATTCTGCCGTTGGCCGAAGTATTTCTTGCGCGCGCGTGCGCGCAGACCGGCCGGGCGAAGGCGCGCTTGAGCAAGGCAGCGAGCAATGCGCTGCTTGCAAATCGGTGGGTCGGCAATGTGCGGCAACTGCAGAACGTGATCTTTCGCGCCGCGACGTTGAGCGACGCGGCGGTGATCGATGTAGACGATCTCGAACTCGCGGGCGCGGCGGCATCGCACTTGGACGAAGCAGCTGACGAGCACATCGGCACGCTCGACGAAGCGGTCGCGGGTTACGAGAAGGCCCTGCTGCAGCGTCTGTACCCGCAGTTCCCGTCAACGCGCAAGCTGGCCGAACGGCTCGGTGCATCGCATTCGGCGATCGCGCAGCGGCTGCGCAAGTACCGGATCGGGGCCGGCTCAACGTAAACCTGACTTAGGACTTGCGCTTCGTCAATCCATGATAATAGTCACGTACCGCGAGCGTTATTGAGACACGTTGCTATGCAGACTATGAGATCTGGAGGCCCGCGGACCGAGGACCGAGGCAGCGACGGGTGCTGGTCAGTCCGCCCAGGCTCCTAGCAAGAACCGACCTTGATTCAGAAGGAAGTTTCATGCGCCGCGCCCTGATTGCCGTAATGCTGGCCGCCATAAGCGTTAGTGGTGCGCTCGCCGCGGAGGTGCCCGCCTTCGTCTTCGCTGCTGGCTACCACCCGGACTCCGCTCCGGTGCGCGACATCGTCGAGCTTGGCATCGTCCATCGCTGTGGGCCCGACTGGTGCCTGCGCTACTCACGGTTTGATTCAGCTGCGAGGCTG
>DASTGE010000590.1:0-2367 GCA_035719405.1 Burkholderiaceae bacterium | reverse complement strand
ACCTCTGCATCCGTGATGCTCGTCATCGCCTGCGCGATGCTCGGCAGCTGGATGATCACCGTGTCCGGCAGCGGGCAGCAGATGGTCCGCCTCATCGAGCCGCTCGCCGGAAGCCCCCGACTCCTCGTCGGCGCCATCTGCACGCTGGTGCTCGTGCTCGGTACCGCGCTCGAGACCGGCCCAATCCTGCTCATCCTTACGCCGCTGGTGATGCCCATGGTCACGCGCGCCGGGGTAGATCCTGTGTACTTCGGCATCGTGTTCGTCTTCAGCGGTGTCCTGGGAATGATCACCCCGCCCGTCGGATCCGTGCTGACCGTCGTGGCAAGCGCGGGACGCGTCGATTTCGGCAAAGTCAGCCGCGGCGTGACGCCGTTCATGCTGTCGCAGATCGCGTTGCTGGCGCTGATGGTCGGGTTTCCTGAGTTGGTGACAGTGCCCGCCGGGTGGCTGGGGCAGCGATAAGGGAGGTTTCATGTCGACCCTGTGGAAGTTCCTTCGTGCCGTGCAGCTCGGCGCGCTTTGCGCCGCCGGTCTGCTTGCCTGGGGCGCCGCGCGCGGGGAGGTGAGAGAGCACACGATCAAGCTCGCTTTCGTCATCACAGGCGACAACCCTCAGACCCGGAGCGCCGCCTTCTTCAAAGCCGAGGTCGAGCGGCTGTCGGGCGGCAAGATGAAGGTGGAGCTTTATCCGGGCGCACAGCTCGGTCCCGATCTCCAGGTCCTGTCCGCATTGCGGGCCGGCGTCATCGAGGCGACGGCCACCAGCAGCCTGCTCGGTACCATCGACCCGGCCTTCAACGTGTACGACATTCCTTTCCTGTTCCGCGATTTCCGGGAGCTTTATGCGGTGTCGGACGGCGAGGCGGGCCGTCGATTGCGCGAGATCGCGGAGCGCAACGGACTCATCATTCTCAACACGCACTCCGGCGCGTGGCGCAATCTCACCAATCGCGTACGGCCGGTGGTGTCATTGCGCGACCTCAAGGGTCTCAAGCTGCGCACCTTGCAGAACTCCGTCTTCATCGATTTCTGGCGCGCGCTTGGCGCCAACCCGGTCGCGATCCCGTTTCCCGAGCTGTACACGGCCCTGGAGCAGGGTACGGTGGACGGACAGGAGAACGCCAACGGCGTCATCGTCTACGGCAAGCTGATGGAGGTGCAGAGATACTTCACACCCACTCAGCACAATGCCTACTTGGGCATGCTGCTGTTCAGCGGTCCGGTATGGCAGCGCTTGAACGAGGAGGAGCGCAAGGTGCTGCGCGACGCGGGTGCAAGCTCTGAGCAGTTCTGGCGCAAGGCCATTGCCGACGAGGATCAGCTTCTCCTGAAGCGGATTGGCGAAAAGCTTGTCATCACGCCGTTGACACCCGAGGTGCGACGCGAGATGGAACAGCTTGCGCAGCCAGTGATCGACAAGCACATGGCGTCATTCGATCCCAAGTTTGCCGAGCTGATCCGTGCGGCCGTTTCATCTGTGCGTGGGAAGTGAGTTTTCAGACTTCGACTCCTTCCTGGACGCGCTTACACAGACTCAACCTTCACTGGAGCAGTTGCTGGTTCGCCGATGGCCAGGCGCGATTGTTCGGCCTGCGCCAGCACCCAGTCGAAGAACTGCCGCAACTCAGGCCGTTCGGCGCTCGCCATCCCACGGATCGCCCAGTAGGCGAAGGGAGACTTGATGCGGTGCTCGACTCCGAAAGGCTCGACCAGTTCTCCGCGCGCGATGGATTCGGCCACCAGCGGAACGCGCGCGAGCGCCACGCCCTGGCCGGCCAGGGCCGCCTGGATCTGCTGGTAGGTGAAGTTCATGTAGATCCAGCGCTGCGGCTGCAGATGCGGCAGGCCGTGCGACTGCAGCCAGTGCCGCCAGCTCAGGTACTCCGCACTTGCACGGTGGTCGTCCTCTTCAATCAGCGTGTAGCGCGCAAGGTCGGCGGGCACACGCAGCGGCGGAGCCAGGCCGTTGCGCACCTGCTCGGCCAAGCCCGCGCTGACCACCGGCGTCAGCGTCTCACCAAAAAGCCGTATGGCACCGGGCGGCGCCGTGTCGGGGTGGCAGTAGCGCAGCGCCACGTCAAGCTCAGGGTCATCGAGGTCGATCAGGGTGTCGGTCGCAGAGACGCGGATGTCGATCTCGGGGTGATCGCGCTGGACGGCTTGCAGGCGGGGGATCAGCCATAACGAGGCGAACGACGCAAAGGTCGACAGCGAGACACTGCGGCGTCCCCGGGCGATGCGGATCTGCCGCACGGTGGCGTCAAGTCGGTCGAGCATCGGCGCAGCGGCGCGAAGCAGCGACGTGCCGGCGCCGGTGAGTTCAACGTGCCGCGTGCCGCGCAGGAAGAGCGGCGCGCCCAGTTC
>DASTGE010000589.1:0-15121 GCA_035719405.1 Burkholderiaceae bacterium | reverse complement strand
CAAACTCTACGGCTCGATGGAACTTGCGCCGCTCAGCGGCCTGGCCGATGCGATTGTTGATCTGGTCTCCTCCGGCAGCACTTTGAAGGCCAATCATCTGCTCGAGGTCGAAAAGATCATGGACATCTCGTCGCGCCTGGTCGTGAACCAGGCCGCGCTCAAGCTCAAGCGCGAGCCGATTCGCCGGCTGATCGACGCCATTGCCGTAGCCATTCCACAAGAGTCCACGCCATGACGCTCAAGCTTCGCCAGCTGCACACCACCGCTCCCGACTTCGACGGAGAGTTCCAGCGCCTGCTGCACTGGTCGGCCGAGGAAGACCATGCGATCGAAGAACGGGTGGCGACCATCCTCGCCGACGTGAAGGCGCGTGGCGACGCGGCCGTGCTGGAATATACGCGTCGCTTCGACGGCGTGGATGCTCCCTCCGTCGCTGGGCTGGAGCTGTCGCGCGACGAGCTGCAGGCCGCGCTCGAGGCAATCACGCCGTCACAGCGGGCGGCGCTTCAGGCCGCAGCCGATCGTGTGCGCGCCTACCACGAGCGCCAGCTCGACGCGTGCGGGCGGAGCTGGAGCTATCGCGATGCCGACGGCACGCTCCTCGGGCAGAAGGTGACGCCGCTGGACCGCGTTGGAATCTACGTCCCGGGTGGAAAGGCAGCGTATCCCTCCAGCGTGCTGATGAACGCGATCCCGGCGCAGGTGGCCGGCGTCGGCGAGATCATCATGGTGGTGCCCACGCCGCGTGGCGAGCGCAATCCGCTGGTCCTCGCTGCGGCCTTCATTTCCGGCGTGCATCGTGCCTTCACCATCGGTGGGGCCCAGGCCGTCGCGGCTTTGGCACATGGCACGGCCACAGTCCCGAAAGTGGACAAGATCACCGGCCCGGGGAACGCCTATGTCGCCAGCGCGAAACGCCGTGTTTTCGGCGTTGTCGGCATCGACATGATTGCCGGCCCCAGCGAGATTCTGGTCCTCGCTGATGGCACGACGCCGCCGGATTGGATTGCGATGGACCTGTTCAGCCAAGCCGAGCACGACGAACTGGCGCAAAGCATCCTGCTTTGTCCCGATGCCAGCTACGTACAGCAGGTGCGCGAAGCCATCGACCGCCTGTTGCCCGCCATGCCCCGACGCGACGTGATTGCCGCGTCATTGGAAGGCCGCGGTGCCCTGATCGTCACCCGTTCGATGGAAGAGGCCTGCGACATCAGCAACCGCATTGCCCCCGAGCATCTGGAGATCAGCGCGCGCGAGCCGGGTCGTTGGGAACCGCTGCTCAAGCACGCCGGAGCCATCTTCCTCGGCGCCTACACAAGCGAGTCGCTCGGCGACTACTGCGCCGGTCCGAACCACGTTCTGCCGACATCCGGCACCGCCCGTTTTTCGTCCCCCCTCGGCGTGTACGACTTCCAGAAACGATCGAGCCTGATCGAGGTGAGCGCGGCAGGCGCTCAATCATTGGGGTCTGTCGCGGCTGAGTTGGCGTACGGCGAGGGGTTGCATGCGCATGCAAGAGCGGCAGAACTTCGCTTGACAGCGAATCAGGGACACACGAGGATTTTGCAAGAATGACCACACTCGCCGACCGCATCGTCCGCGTCATCCGGCAGGACGTGCAATCGATGCACGGCTATGCCATTCAAGCCAGTAGCGGGCTCGTCAAGCTCGACGCGATGGAGAACCCGTTCAGCCTGCCTGAGCCTTTACAGCGCGAACTCGGCGAGCGCCTGGGGCGCGTGCCGATCAATCGCTATCCGGTGGAATGCGCCCGGCAGGTCGTGGCAGCCTTGAGCAAGCACGTCGGTGTTCCGGAAGGATGTGCGCTGATGATCGGCAACGGCTCCGACGAACTGATCTCCCTGCTGGCGATGGCCTGCGACGTGCCCGGCGCCGCCATCCTTGCACCGACGCCGGGTTTCGTCATGTATTCGATGTCGGCACGCCTGCAGGGCCTGCGCTTCATCGGTGTGCCGCTCACGGCGGACTTCGAGCTCGACGAGGTGGCGATGCTCGCGGCGATCGAAGCCGAGAGCCCATCCATCGTCTACCTCGCGTACCCCAACAATCCGACCGCCAATCTGTGGAACGACGAGACGATCGAACGCATCATTGACGCGGTCGGCCGGCAGGGCCGCGGACTGGTGGTGTTCGACGAGGCGTACCAGCCTTTCTCGTCGCGCTCGTGGATGGATCGCATGTCCCGGCACGAGCATGTGCTGGTGATGCGCACCTTGAGCAAGTTCGGCCTCGCCGGCGTGAGGCTGGGCTACCTCGTCGGGGCCGCCCCGCTGATTGCCGAGATCGACAAGGTCCGTCCACCCTACAACGTCAGTGCGCTCAATGCCGAGGCGACCCTCTTTGCGCTCGAGCATGCCGACGAGTTTGCGCTTCAGGCTGCCGTGCTGCGTGCAGAGCGCGAGCGCTTGCAGGCGGCTTTGCGCAACCTTTCGGGCGTGAAGCCTTACCCGAGCGAAGCCAACATGATCCTGGTGCGCGTGCCCGATGCGAGGCGCACGTTCGAAGGCATGAAGGCACGGGGCGTGCTGGTGAAGGACGTTGGCGGCATGAATCCGTTGCTGGAGAACTGCCTGCGGCTGACGGTCGGTACGCCGCAGGAAAACAACCTGATGCTCGAAGCCCTGGGGGCGAGCCTATGACACCCCGAATCGCAGAAGTCCGCCGCGACACCAAGGAAACCCAGATCCTCGTCCGCGTCGGCCTGGACGGCCGTGGCGATGCACGGCTGGCCACTGGCATTGGGTTCTTCGATCACATGCTCGACCAGATTGCCCGCCACGGCCTGATCGACCTCGAGATCGACGCCAAGGGTGACCTGCACATCGATGGCCACCACACCGTCGAAGACGTCGGTATCACTCTCGGGCAGGCAGTGGCCAAGGCGGTGGGTGACAAGAAAGGCATCCGTCGCTACGGGCACGCCTATGTGCCGCTGGACGAGGCGTTGTCGCGCGTCGTGGTCGACTTCTCGGGCCGGCCCGGGCTGCACATGAACGTGCAATTCAAGGCTGGCTCGATTGGCGGCTTCGACACGCAGCTGGCGTACGAGTTTTTCCAGGGCTTCTCGAACCACGCACTCGTCACGCTGCATATCGACAACCTCAAGGGAGAGAACGCGCACCACCAGTGCGAGACCATCTTCAAGGCATTCGCGAGGGCATTGCGCATGGCGCTGGAAGTCGATGCGCGCGCCGCCGACCTCATTCCTTCAACGAAAGGCAGTCTGTGAGCCGGCTGGTCGCCGTGGTCGATTACGGCATGGGTAATCTGCGCTCGGTGTCGCAGGCGGTGAAGCACGCCGCCCAAGGTGAGGGCTTCCATGTCGTTGTCACATCCGTTCCCGACGATCTGCGCGAAGCGGATCGCGTCGTGCTGCCGGGGCAGGGTGCAATGCGTGACTGCATGCGTGAGTTGGAAACGAGTGGTATGAAGCAGGCGGTGCTGGAAGCCGCGGCCATCAAGCCTTTGATGGGCGTGTGTGTCGGCATGCAGATGCTGCTCGATCACAGTGAGGAGCAGGACACCCCAGGCCTCGGACTCATCCCGGGGCGTGTGTTGCGCTTCAGGCTTGAAGGCCAGCGCCAGCCGGACGCCAGCCGCTACAAGATCCCGCAGATCGGCTGGAATGAGGTCTTTCAGATGCCCCACGATGGGGCGGTGCATCCGATCTGGAAGGACGTGCCCGACGGCTCCTTCTTCTATTTCGTGCACAGCTTTCACGCGCATCCGTATGAAGCGCGCCACATTGCGAGCGAAACCGAGTACGGAGTGCGCTTTACCAGCGCCGTGGCCCGGGATAATATTTTTGCCACTCAGTTCCACCCCGAGAAGAGCGCAGCGCACGGCTTGGCCCTATACCGCAACTTCCTCCACTGGAAGCCTTAAGTCCAAGAGGCGTCGAACGCGCCCTCCAGCCTTCTCGGCCCCCACCCCTCTCGCTGCCCCCAGCCATGCTGCTGATTCCGGCTATTGACCTGAAAGACGGCAATTGTGTGCGCCTTAAGCAAGGCGACATGAACGACAGTACCACCTACGGTGAAGACCCGGCCGCGATGGCGCGCCGATGGCTCGATGCAGGCGCTCGCCGGCTGCATCTGGTCGACCTGAACGGCGCGTTCGCCGGCAGGCCGGTCAACGAGGCGGCCATCAAGTCCATCATCGCCGAAGTCGGCGACGAGATCCCGGTGCAGTTGGGTGGCGGCATCCGCGACCTCGACACCATCGAGCGATACCTCGATGACGGCCTAAGCTTCGTGATCATCGGCACCGCCGCAGTGAAGAGCCCCGGCTTCCTGAAAGATGCGTGCAGCGCCTTCGGTGGCCACATCATCGTGGGGCTCGATGCCAAGGACGGCAAGGTCGCCACGGACGGCTGGAGCAAGCTCACCGGCCATGAAGTGATTGACCTGGCTCGCAAGTTCGAAGACTACGGTGTCGAGGCCGTGGTCTATACCGACATCGGCCGTGACGGAATGCTTACGGGCATCAATGTCGACGCGACCGTGAAGCTCGCTCAGGCGCTGTCGATTCCTGTCTTTGCCTCGGGCGGCCTCTCAGGGCTTGGCGATATCGAGAGGCTCTGCGAGGTTGAGAGCGAAGGGGTCGAAGGCGTGATTTGCGGCCGTTCCATCTACACTGGTGCGCTCGATTTTGTCGAGGCGCAGCGGCGCGCCGACGAGCTTTCAGCCGAGGTCTAACGTTCCAATGCTCGCCAAACGGATCATTCCCTGTCTCGACGTCACCGGTGGCCGTGTCGTCAAGGGGGTCAACTTCATCGAGTTGCGCGATGCCGGCGACCCGGTGGAGATTGCCGCTCGCTACAACGAGCAGGGTGCCGACGAACTCACTTTTCTCGACATCACCGCGACGAGTGACGATCGGGATCTCATGCTGAACATGATCGAGGCCGTTGCGTCGCAGGTGTTCATCCCGCTCACCGTAGGCGGTGGGGTGCGTACCGTCGAGGACGTGCGCCGGCTGCTCAATGCGGGCGCCGACAAGGTCAGCTTCAACTCGGCGGCGGTCGCGACCCCGCAGGTGATCCGCGATGCATCTGACAAGTACGGCTCTCAGTGCATCGTCGTGGCGATCGACGCCAAGGCGCGTGCGACCGGCGGCTGGGAGGTCTACACGCATGGGGGTCGCCGCAACACGGGGCTCGACGCGGTGGAGTGGGCTCAGCGCATGGCCGAGCACGGCGCAGGCGAGATCCTCTTGACCAGCATGGACCGTGACGGTACCAAGGCCGGCTTCGATCTGGCCCTCACAAGGGCGGTGTCAGATGCAGTGGCGGTGCCGATCATCGCATCAGGCGGTGTCGGCACGCTCGAGCACCTTGTCGAGGGCGTGCTGCAAGGCGGTGCTGATGCGGTGCTCGCGGCCAGCATCTTCCACTATGGTCAGCACACTGTGGGCGAGGCGAAGGCGCTGATGGCCGCGCGCGGGATTCCCGTGCGCCAGTGACCTCGCGATCGGCATCCAGGACGCGGAACGAAGTCCGCATCGTCGGCGGAGTCTGGAAACGGAGCAAGCTTCCGGTCCCCGACAAGCCTGGCCTTCGTCCGACTCCGGACCGCGTTCGGGAGACTCTGTTCAACTGGCTTGGGCGGGATCTTTCAGGCTGGCGCTGTCTTGATGCATTCGCGGGCAGCGGCGCCCTCGGCTTCGAGGCGGCCTCCCGCGGTGCGGCGGAGGTGGTGCTGCTTGAGTGTGATCCTGAACTCGTGCGCGGCCTGAAGGCCAGCCGCGAGCGGCTGAAGGCCGACGTGTCACGCGTGCGGATCGAGCACGCCGACGCCACTTCATGGATGGCACGGACGGCGCCCTGTGGCTTCGATCTCGTCCTGCTCGACCCACCGTTCGGCGCCGCGCTCTTCACGCCCGCTCTGCGGAGCGGGCGGCGGCTGGTTACCGACAATGGTCTGGTCTACCTGGAGGCGCCAAAGGCTTGGGATGACGAGGCGCTCGGCCGGCTCGGCCTTGCGTTGCACCGCCATGCGCGAGCCGGGGCCGTGCATTACCACCTGCTTCGGCCGGCCGGTACACTGCCCTCGTCCGACGCCGAGGAGTCCGCATCTTGACATCCGTCACCCGCCTCACTGCCGTCTATCCGGGAACGTTCGACCCGTTCACGCTGGGGCACGAGGATCTCATGCGTCGGGCCAGCCGCCTGTTCGAGCGGCTGATCGTTGCGGTTGCAGCCGGCCACCACAAGCGGACCATGTTCACGCTTGCCGAGCGCCTGGAGATCGCCAGGGACATCACAGCGCCCTATGAGAACGTGGAGGTGTTTGCCTTCCGCGGCCTGCTGCGCGATTTTGTGGTGGAAAACGGCGGGAAGGTCGTGATCCGCGGGCTGCGTGCCGTGAGCGACTTCGAATACGAGTTCCAGATGGCTGGCATGAACCGCCAGTTGATGCCACACGTCGAGACACTTTTCCTCACGCCGAGCGACCAATACCAGTTCGTCTCCGGCACCTTCGTACGGGAAATTGCGATGCTCGGCGGCGACGTTTCAAAGTTCGTGGCACCCTCGGTGCTGAACAGGCTGAAGGAGCGGATCGGCAAGACCGAGCCGGAATAGGTGGCGCCATGGCGCTGATGATCACTGACGAATGTATCAACTGCGACGTCTGCGAGCCGGAGTGCCCGAATCAGGCGATCTCCATGGGACCGGAGTACTACCACATCGATCCGAACCGCTGCACCGAATGCGTCGGGCATTTCGATGAGCCGCAATGCGTGCAGGTGTGTCCGGTCAGCTGTATTCCGATCGACCCGTCTCATCAGGAGACGCAGGAAATGCTCTTGCTCAAGTACCGCAAACTGCAGGCTGGCGCCGCAGATGCGGCCAAGGGTTGAGCGTCTCGTCAGTGCCGGCGTGCCGAAGCTCCGTCCGGGACCTGAATCGGAGCGTTCAGCTGGGGATCGTCAGAGACAGAAGCCCTGGCATGTTTTCTTTTCTTCCGACTGTGGGTCGGGTGCGACGTAGCGATCGCTGGCAGGGGAGCACGTACCGCGACGATACCGGCCGGTCCTGCATTTGAGCGCGACGCCTCACGCGCATGACGCTCTCGCGTGAGCTGCGCGCCGAGTTGCGCCTCGCGGCGCGCAGCCTCGATGGCTTGCCGACGCTGCTCCTCGGAGCGAGGGTCGTCTGCCTGTACCTGTTTCCCTTCGGGGCAGGGCGCCTGCGAGTATTCGCGGCCATCCGGACCACAGCGATAGACGCCTGTCGAGCTGCCGGCCGCCAGTGCAAGGAGCGGGGTTGCGAGCATCAAGGCGAGTGCCTTCATTGCGCCGACGCCTCCGGTCCAGGCTCGCTCGGACCAGGTCGCTGCGGCTTCGGCCTCGGCGGCTTCGCATGGATCTTCATCATGGCACGTTCCATGTCGCCGTCCAGCAGAAGGTCGAGAGCCTGCAGCGAGCGCGCGATGCAGGCCTCGATCGCGTCGCGCTGCTCAGGCGCGGGCTTGCGCAGGACGTAGTTCACCACCTCGGACTTGACTCCCGGATGGCCGATGCCGAGGCGAAGGCGCCAGAAGTCGTCGGTGCCGAGTTGAGCGTGAATGTCTTTCAACCCGTTATGCCCCGCGTGGCTGCCGCCGAGCTTGAGCTTCATCTGCCCTGGCTGCAAGTCCAGCTCGTCATGGACGACAAGAATTTCGTCCGCAGCGATCTTAAAGAAGCGCGCCAGCGTCGCCACCGACTTGCCGGAGAGGTTCATGAAAGTTTGCGGCTCCAGCAGCCACAGCGGCCCTCCAGGACGATTGATGCGTGCGACGAGGCCATGGTAGCCCCGGTCGGGCACGAGGGTGGCGCCGAGCTTGCGTGCGACTTCGTCGATCCACCAGAACCCGGCGTTGTGGCGCGTCGCTTCGTATTCGGGACCGGGGTTGCCCAGGCCTACCAGGAGTCGAATCATGAGGCCGAATTATCGGGTCGCGAATGCAAACAGCCCCGCGCGGGCGGGGCTTCGAACGGGGGGTCGTCCCGCGCAACGGGACGAAGCGAGTTACTTCTTCTTTGATTTGGCGGGTGCCTTGGCAGCGGTCTTCGCAGGTGCTGGTGCGCTGGGAGCTGCCGCAGCCCCTTCCGCCGTCACTGCTTCTTCTTCGACCAGCGGTGCGGTTGCCACAGCCACCACCGGATTCGGCTTGCCGTGCAGCACCACCTTTGCGCCCTTGGGCAACTTCAGATCGTTGACGTGAAGCGACTGGCCTTTGACCAGCTCGCCCAGATCCACGCTGAGGTACTCCGGCAACTCCGACGCAAGGCAGTTGATCTCGACCTCGGTCATGACGTGGTTGACCAGGCACTTGTCGGTCTTGACCGCCGGGGAATTCTCTTCGTTGGCGAAGTGGATCGGTACCTTCTTGTTGATGCGGGTTGTTGCGTCAACGCGCTGGAAGTCCACATGCATGATCACGGGCTTCCATGCGTGCATTTGGAAATCGCGCAGCAGCACCTTTTCTTCCTTGCCGTTGAGCTCCATGTCGAGCAGCGACGAGTGGAAGGCTTCTCTCTTCAGCGCATGGAAGAGGGCGTTGTGATCGAGTTCGATCATCTTGGGCTCACCGGCCCCGTACACGATGCCGGGCACCTTGCCGGCATTGCGCAGGCGGCGGCTCGCTCCGGTCCCCTGCAGTGTACGTTCGTAGGCAACGAACTTCATGTTTCACTCCAAAAGTGAGGCGCCCGCGACCAGGCGCCTTGTTCATGCAGGCCCGGCTGAGGACCCGCGACGGAACGGGCTCCCGAAGGGTCGCCCGGGTTTGGCAGACGAACGGCTCAGAAGTTGTTGTTCTGCTCCGCGAAAAGCGAGGTCACCGATTCGCCGTCCGAAATTCGCCGGATGGTCTCGGCGAACAGGAAGGCCACAGACAGCTGCCGGATCTTGCGGCACGTCCTGGCTGCTTGGGTGAGCGGGATGGTGTTGGTGATGACGACCTCGTCCAGCTGCGAGCCGTCGATACGTTCGATGGCGGGGCCGGAAAATACCGCGTGCGTGCAGTACGCGAAAACGCGCGTGGCTCCCCGCTCCTTCAATACCTCGGCCGCCTTCACCAAAGTGCCGGCGGTGTCGATCATGTCGTCCATGATGACGCAGTTGCGGCCCTCGATTTCGCCGATGACGTGCATCACTTCCGAGACGTTTGCCTTGGGCCGGCGCTTGTCGATGATCGCGAGATCGCAGCCGAGCTGCTTGGCCAGGGCGCGGGCGCGGACCACGCCGCCTACGTCAGGCGATACGACAACGAGGTCCGGGTAAGACTTGCTCTTCAGGTCCGACAACAGCACGGGCGACGCGTAGATGTTGTCGACGGGGATGTCGAAGAAGCCCTGAATCTGGTCAGCGTGCAGATCCATGGTGAGCACGCGCTCGACGCCAACCGTCTGCAACATGTTGGCGACGACCTTGGCGCTGATCGGCACTCTTGTCGAGCGGGGCCGGCGATCCTGGCGCGCGTAACCGAAGTAGGGGATGACCGCCGTGATGCGCCTCGCGCTCGCGCGCTTCAGTGCATCGACCATGATGAACAGCTCCATCAGGTTTTCGTTGGTCGGCGCGCAAGTGGGTTGGACGACAAAGACGTCACGTGCCCGGACGTTCTGCTGGATCTCGACAGTGACCTCTCCATCGGAGAAGCGGCCCACCTGGGCCTTGCCGAGCTCGACGCCCAGATGATTGGCGATTTCCTGGGCCAGATCGGGGTTGGCGTTCCCGGTGAACAGCACAGTATTGAAAAGCACGGTCATCTCTCGTCGGGTATTCGCCCCGGCGTTCTTAGCGGGAAAGAAAAAAGACTTGGCAGGGGAGGAAGGACTCGAACCCTCGCATGTCGGAATCAAAATCCGATGCCTTAACCAACTTGGCGACTCCCCTACACAGGTTCCGGCTCGCGTCAGAACCTCTAAACCGACTTCAGTCTGCCCATGCGAAAAGCGGATGCTGGAGCAGGCTGCGGCACATTCGACCGACCCAGTCGGGCGGAAGATCCGCCAGTACTGTCGCCTCAGGCCCTTCGCCTGTGCCGCTCCGGATTGCTCCGGCCCTTGCAAACACCGCGCTGCCCGAGCCGGTCATCCGGCTATTTCCGAAGCGACCTTCGAGCCATGTCGCGACAGCCTTGACTTCAGGTACCAGGCTCTCAGCGACAGGCTGCAGGTCGTTTCGGCCATCAAGGCTCACGATGTCTGCAGGAAAGCCCGCAAGTATAGCAGCCTCGGTGTCACGTACCAACTGCGGACTGCGAAAGATGTCAGCCGTCGGGATGGAGGCGGCGGGCTTGACGACTGCGAATCTCTGCGCCGGCATGTCGATCGGCGTCAGTTTCTCTCCAATGCCTTCGACAAATGCATTCCTGCCGCCCACAAAGAATGGCACGTCCGCACCCAGCCGCGCTCCCAGGTCGATCAGCCTTTGCCTCGACCACGCCAGAGACCACAGCCGGTTGAGTGCAAGCAGCACGGTTGCCGCGTCCGAGCTGCCGCCACCCATGCCCGCGCCGGCGGGCACGCACTTGTTGATGGAGATGCGCACCCCCAGCCCGCATCCGCTCTCGTGCTGCAACAGTCGCGCCGCGCGCAGGCACAGGTCGTCTTCGGGCAGCGACATGCCGAGGTCGCAGCGCTCAATCACGCCGTCGCGCCGCAGCTCGAAGTGCAGGGTGTCGCTCCAGTCGATCAATACGAAGGGCGATTGCAGCAGGTGATAACCGTCTGCACGCCGACCGACGACGTGCAAGAACAGGTTTAGCTTTGCGGGCGCAGGAACGTCCCACAGCGCGACGAGGCTCACGGGGCGAGCGACGAGAGTTTTGCGCGTACCGTGATCACCGGCTCTGCGGCACGCGTGGCGGTAACCCAACCTTCGGGCCGCCGCTCGAGGTTGACATTCCATCCGAGCTGGACGAAGCCCTTG
Organism: Burkholderiaceae bacterium; assembly: GCA_035719405.1. Taxonomy (GTDB): domain Bacteria; phylum Pseudomonadota; class Gammaproteobacteria; order Burkholderiales; family Burkholderiaceae_C; genus CAMLIZ01. Next base: position 4,176 of record DASTGE010000589.1, on the reverse strand, counting down.
CCGCCTTCGGCCCGGCTGGGTGCATCGGGCCAGGGGCGTCCGCGCAGCCAGTCGAACAGCACCTGCAGTGGCAGCGCTTCGCCGAGCACGTCTTGGGACAGTGCTGCCAGCGTGGGGAAGCGCTTCTGCCCATCCGAGGTGATCAGCAACACCTCCGATCCGTTCCACCGCGCCTGCGCCATGACTGTCCCCAGCGGACTCGTCAGCTGCAGCTCGCCTTGGTCGGGGCTACCACGCAGCTCGAAGGCTGCAGTCACGTTGCGAGCCGGCGCCGCGCCGTAAGGCTCGATGTTCACTGCGAGACGTCCGCTCAACTCGTCTCCATGCCGCGGCGAAAGGCTGGCACAGGCGGCAAGCACCGACAGCATGAGCACGGCCGCGCCGCCTTTGAAATGCCGCGCGGTGGCCAGCAGCATCGGCAATGCTGCGGACTGCACCTTCGAGCGGCCGGCCGAGCGGCGGCTCAAAGATCGACCTTCAGGCGCGCCAGGGTCTCGACAAGCACCTCGTTCTTGGCGTCACGCCGGCGCGCCTCGCTCAGCACCCGTCGCGCCTCTTCGCGCTGTCCGTCCACCCACAGCACCTCGCCCAGGTGCGCGGCGATCTCGATGTCGGGCCGCGCGGCGTAGGCTTTGCGCAGCAGGCGCAGCGCCTCCAAACGATTGCCCATCCGGTATTGCACCCACCCCAGGCTGTCCGTGATGAAGGGCTCGCCAGGAGACATTTCCAAGGCCTTCTCGATCAGGGCCTTGGCTTCGGGCAACCTCAGGTTGCGATCGGCCAGCGAATAGCCCAGCGCGTTGTACGCATGGTGATGGTCCGGCTTGATCTCGATGACCTTGCGCAGCAGGCGCTCCATGTCGGTCATGCGGTTGAGCTTTTCCGCCGTCATCGCCTGCTCATACAGGAGATCCGCGTCGTTGAGAAAACGCTCGTTGGCCTTTCCGAGGAGGTCGTAGGCATCGCGCCAGCGCTTCACGTCGCGCAGCACCTGGGCCTCGGCCAGCAGCTTTGCTCGCGCGTCCTCCGGGCTGCGCTCAGGGACCTTGCGCACCAGCTCACGAGCCTCGCGCAGCTTGCCCTGACGCGCGAACAGGGTTGCCCGCCGAGTCTGCACTTCCAGCGCCCGTTGCGGGCTGTCGACCCGATCGAGCCAGGCTTCGGCCCCCGCATAGTCGCCACGCATCTCGGCGGCTTGCGCGAGGAGCAGCCAGGCCTGCACCAAACCTCGTTCCGGCGATGCCGTCACGTCGTCGTCTTCCTCGTCGCCGGTGGTTGGAGTGGGAGCGCCGGGCTTGCCCGATTGGGCCAGCTCGACATAGCGCTTGAGCGCCTCTTCCGCTTCCTTCGGATGATGCAGCTCGAGGTGCAGCGCACCCAGGGTGAGCCAGGGCGGAGCAACGTCAGGTCGCTCGCGCGTCAGCTGCTCGAGTTGCGTGACTGCCTCGCCGTACCGCTGCTGCATGGCAAGCGTGCGGACGTATGCGAGGCGAACGGCCGGCTCCGACTTGGGCTGACGCAGGTAATCTGCAATGACGGCGTCGGCGCTCGCGGAGGCGGGCAACATTTCGATCGCCAGCAGGGCTGGTCCCGGCGCGTCCGGATCGTCGGCGTGCGCACGTTCCAGCAGGGCGACGACGCGGGCGGTGTCGCCAGCGGCGAGCCACAAGCGCCCGAGCGCGACGCGAGCGGCGGTCCGTGTCTCGGGTGCGTCGGTATAGGGCTTGAGCAACTGCTCGGCCAGATTGGCAGCTTGCGTGCGATCAGGGCTGCGTTGAAGCAGGCGGGGCAACGTCGAGATCAGTCCGGGCCGCTCCTCGGGTGTCGCCTTCGACAGCAACAGGCCCATAGGCTCCATCGCGTCAGCCGGACGATTCAACGCCATGAGGAGTTGCACCTGATAGCGCAAGGCTTCGGCAGAATCAGGCAAGGCCGCGCGCCAGGCGCTGACCGCCTGAAGGGCCTGCTCGCCAGCGCGCGCTTGAAGCGCGATCTCGACGGTGCGCCGGAACAGCGCCTCGTCGCGAGTGCGCCGCGCCGCATCCAGCATCGTGTCGAATGCATTTCCCGCGACGCCGGAGCGAAGCTCCATCTCGGCCAGCAACAACTGATAAAACAGCGGCGCATCGAGCTCGGAGTTCTTCACCGGGCCCGGTGCGGCCGCGCCCTGTTTCTGCGCGAACGCAGCGGGCACCATCGCGAGGGCTAGCGCGCACATGACAGCCCGCACAACACCCATGGGCTTCAAGCGCGCACGGGTCGCTGGCGCATTCGCGGGACTCGGCTGCGCCCCGGCTGGGGGCGGGCATCCTGTGGACATCGGAACTCCTGAGTCAATGGTCCATTCTAGATAATCGGACATGCCCGAATTACCCGAAGTCGAGGTCACACGCCGCAGCTTTGCCGACCGCATTGCGGGCGCACAAGTACTCTCGGTGCGACTTGGCGCGCCGCTGCGCTGGCCTCTTGGCTGCGACCCGCAAACCCTTGTAGGGTTCAATATCGGCACTGCGGTGCGCCGAGGCAAGTATCTTTGGCTGCCGCTGCTCGAAGGGACCGAGCGTGAAGCCGGCGGGCTGCTGATGCACCTTGGGATGTCCGGCTCTCTTGCTTTCAGGGATATGGCCGCAGAGCCGGGCCGGCACGACCATTTCGATCTCGTCACCTCGCGAGGGACCCTTCGGCTGACCGACCCCCGCCGCTTCGGGGCGATCGTATGGTCACCCGCGCTGCACGCCGGCATGGCGGCGAAGCTGTTGAGCGGTCTCGGCCTGGAACCCTTTGATCCGGCGCTGACACCTCAGGCGTTTCACGCCGCGCTGCGGCAGCGCCGAACCAGCGTCAAGAGTGCACTTCTGGCGGGGAACATCGTCGTCGGTGCCGGAAACATCTACGCATGCGAGGCGCTGTTTGCTGCCGGCATCGACCCGCGCACCCGTTGCGATCGAATCAGCCGGCCCCGTGCTGAGCGATTGCTGGCCGCGCTGCGCATGACACTGGCGCAGGCACTCGAACTCGGCGGCTCCACGCTGCGCGACTTCAGGGACGCACACGGTCTGAGTGGCGAATTTCAGGCACAGGCAAGGGTGTACGGCCGCGAAGGGCAGGCATGCGTCACATGCGGGACGAACATCCGGCGGGTCGTGCAGGGCCAACGCTCGACCTTTTTCTGTCCGGCCTGCCAGCGCCGCTGACGCACTTCACAGCATCTTTGGCATGGCCTCGGAGCGACGTAAGTTGTGGCGGTTTGCGCGTGAGCGCTGTCAGGATATGTTTCGCGTCGCTTGGAGCGTGAATCGTTGAGCTACCATGCCCTGCAACTGAACGGCTGTTTCGCGCCCATGCTCACTTCGCTTGCCAGCAGCCTCGATGACTTGGCCGGCTGGCGTACCGCGCTGGCCCGGCAGCTGATTGATTTCTCCCGCTTCCTGGGCGAGCACGAGTTACTCGATTCATCGGCCGACGACATTGTCGCCGGTGTGCGTGATCGTCTTAGCAGCGACAAGCTGGTGGTGGCTTTCGTCGCCGAGTTCTCGCGCGGCAAGTCCGAACTGATCAACGCAATCTTCTTCGCTGATACCCGCCGGCGGGTCCTGCCTGCCACTCCCGGACGCACGACGATGTGCACGGTCGAACTGGGCTGGGATTCCGACGATCCGCCGCAGCTGCAGTTGTTGCCGATCTCGACCCGGCTCGATGGCCTGACCTTGGGCGAGCTGCGCAACCGTGTCGACTTGTGGAAGACTGTCCCGTTCGACCCGTCATCGCCCGACAAGCTGGCGCAGGCTTTGACCGAGGTCATGCAGGTGGAATATGTGCCTGTCGCCGAGGCGCGGGCGCTGGGCTTCTGGAACGACGAGCGGCCGGAGGATAACCCCCCGCTCGACGCCGAGGGCCGTGTCGAGATTCCTGCGTGGCGCCACGCGCGCATCAACTATCCGCACCCACTGCTCAAGCGCGGGTTGGTCGTGCTCGACACGCCCGGGCTCAATGCGATCGGCGCCGAAGCCGAACTGACGCTGGGGCTGCTGCCGACCGCCCACGCAACGGTGTTCGTGCTCGCCGCCGATACCGGCGTCACCAAGTCTGACCTGACCGTCTGGCGCGAGCACTTGAGCGACGACTCGCTGGCGCGATATGTAGTGCTGAACAAGATCGACACGCTGCGCGATCCGC
>DASTGE010000588.1:0-5525 GCA_035719405.1 Burkholderiaceae bacterium | reverse complement strand
TGCAGGAGTCCTTTGCGACCACCGCCACCGCAGCCCATGCCGATCTCCTGCTGCCCGCGACCAGCTGGGGCGAGAAGGAAGGGACCGTGACGAACAGCGAGCGGCGCATCAGCCGTGTGCGTGCTGCTGTGCCCGCACCGGGCAACGCGCGCCACGATTGGGCCATCGCCGTCGAGTTCGCGCGCCGGATCGAAACGCGACTGCGCCCGGGACAGCCGACGCGGTTCCCGTACGACACGCCGGAGTCGGTGTGGAGCGAGCACCGCGAAAGCACGCGCGGGCGTGACCTCGACATCACCGGCATGAGCTACCCCATGCTCGACGAACGCGGGCCGCAACAGTGGCCGCTGCGCGAGGGCGAGGCGCAGGGTCGGGCGCGGCTGTACGGGGACGGCATCTTCACCACGCCCTCCGGCAAGGCCCGCTTCGTCGATGCGACGTTTGTGCCGCTTGCCGAGCCACGCGATGTCCGTTATCCCTTCAGCCTCAACACGGGGCGGCTGCGAGACCAATGGCATGGCATGAGCCGCACCGGCACGCTCGGCCGCCTGTTCGGCCATGTGCCGGAGCCTTCGATCGAGTTGCACCCGCACGACGCGCAGCGGCTCGGGCTCGCCGACGGCGATCTGTCGCATGTCACCTCACGCCGCGGCTCGCTGGTGCTGCCCGTGAGCGTGAACGACCGGGTCGCGCCGACGCAAGCTTTCATCGCGATGCACTGGGGCGAGGAGTTCGTGTCAGGGCTGACGAGTCGCGGCGAGCGGATGGCGGGGGTCAATGCGCTGACTCTGCCCGCCTTCTGCCCGGACTCCAAACAACCCGAGCTGAAGCACTGCGCCGTCAAGGTGCTGAAGGCGGACCTGCCCTGGCGACTCCTGGGCGCGGCCTGGCTGCCGGACGAGGCCGCGCTCGCCGCTCGCGACGCTTTGCGCGCGCTCATGGCCACCCTCCCCTTCGCGACCTGTGTGCCTTTCGGCCATGAGCGAAGCGGCGTGCTGTTTCGGGCAGCGGCGTACGACGCGCCGCCGGTGTCGCTTGTCGAGCAGATCGAGTCCCTGCTCGGACTCGTACAGGAGCCGGACGACGACAAGCTGCTGCGCTACGAGGATCGCCGACGCGGACAACGGCGCGCGATGCGCCTGCGCACGAGAGGGGCCGACACCCATCTCGAAGCCTTCTTGCTGGCGGGTGACGTGAGCGCCGAAGGATGGATCAAGGCGCTGCTGCAGCAGCAGCTGCCGGCGCAGGCTTATGGCCGCATGCTGCTGTTGCCGAGCGCGAAGGCGCCGGTGGCGGTGACCTTGCGCGGCAAGCAGGTCTGCAGTTGCTTCGACGTGAGCGAGCCGCAGATTCGCGAAAGCCTTTCGCGCTGCGATGGCGGCGGCGAGCAGCGTCTGGCGCAACTGCAGCAGCAGCTCAAATGCGGCACCAACTGCGGCTCATGCCTGCCCGAGCTCAAGCGCATGGTCCGAAGCATCGTTCCTGCGTGACATTGTGATGACTGGCCGATACGCTGGCGGTCTGAAACTTGCGACATCCGGGCAAAGGGGTTTCAACACGATGAGCATTGCCCAATACATCAAGGAGATCGGCCGCGGCGGGTCGGGTGCTCGCGCCTTGAGCTCGAGCCAGGCCTATGACCTCATGAGCCAGGTGCTCGATGGTGCGGTGACAGATCTGGAGATTGGTGCCTTCACGCTCGCCATGCGCATGAAAGGCGAGACGCTCGAGGAGCTGACCGGATTCTCCGAAGCCGTGCACGAGCGCTGCATGAGCCTGCGCTCGAACCGCCCGGTCGTGCTGCTGCCCTCGTACAACGGTGCCCGGCGCCTGCCCAACCTTACGCCGCTGCTGGCGATGCGGCTGGCGCAGGAGGGCGTTCATGTGCTTGTGCACGGTCCCGGCCACGATCCCTCCCGCGTCACGACGGCCGACGTCTTTAACGGCCTCGGGCTGCCCATGGCACGCAGCGCGCATGAGGTCGAGCGCGCCTGGGGGCGCCATGAGCCGGCATTCATGCGAACGGATGTGCTGTGTCCACCGCTGGCGCGCCTGCTCGATGTCCGCTGGGTCGTCGGCGTGCGCAACTCAGGGCATACCGTCGCCAAGATGTTGAACCCGGTGCATGGTGCACGCGCCCTGAGGGTGGTCAACCACACGCATCCGGAGTTCGGCGAGCTGATGGCCGCCTTTGCACGCAGTGCCGACGCAGACATGCTGCTGCTACGTGGTACCGAGGGCGAGCCGGTCGCCGACCCGCGTCGACAGCCCAGGCTCGACGTGGTCTTGCAGGGGCAGCCCCGGGCGGAGCTTTCGGTCCCGGCCCATGAAGGCGTACTGACCGAACTGCCCGTGCTGCCCCGCAGTCACGATGCGGCAACCACCGCGCTGTACATCCAGTCGGCAATCAGTGGCGAGAAGCCGATCCCCGCGCCGCTGGAGCAGCAGGTGCAGGCGGTTACGCGCGCACTGGAAGCAATGGCGACTCCCGATTCCGTAGGCATGACGGCATGAAGACGACGACGCGGGCGGGCAGTGGCAAAGGCAGCGGCATCACGACGGGAAAATGCATCCTCGTGGGGGCCGGACCGGGCGACCCCGACCTGCTGACCGTCAAGGCGATCAAGGCGATCCGGCAGGCGACGGTGCTGCTGGTCGATGACTTGGTGAGCGACGCGGTCCTGCGCGTCGCGTTGCGCGGAAGCAGGCGCACGCCACGCATCGTCCATGTGGGCAAGCGGGGAGGGTGCGCCAGCACGCCGCAGACCTTCATCGAACGGCTGATGATCGGCGAAGCGCGCCGTGGTGAGACCGTGGTGCGGCTGAAGGGCGGTGATCCATTCGTGTTCGGGCGCGGAGGCGAGGAAGCCGCGCACCTGCGCGCCGAAGGAATCGAGGTCGAGGTGGTCAACGGCATCACCTCGGGACTGGCCGCAGCGACCTCGCTCGGCGTGCCACTCACCCATCGGGACCATGCCCACGGCGTGATGTTCGTGACCGGCCACGCGCGTGATGCTCAGGTCGAACTGGACTGGAAGACGCTGGGCGCTGCCGCCGCCCAAGGCTTGACGCTGGTGATCTACATGGGTGTTTCGCAGGTGGCGCGTCTGCAGACCAGCCTGCTGGCCGTACTGCCGTCGCATACCCCCGCCGCGGCGGTTCAGTATGCAAGCCTGCCCAATGAGCGCAGGGTCGTCACGCACATCGGAAGGCTGGAGGAGACGCTGCGCGAGCACCGCATCGGCAGCCCGGCGATCATCATCGTCGGCGATGTGCTGACGACCCTTGATTCGCTTGCCGGCTCACGAATCGCGAGTCCTGCCATGGCGCGCGCCTGAAGGCGAAGCGGCAAATCTCATGGCGGGGCCCGCGGCAGCGGCAAGCAGCGACGCTGCGGCGACCACGATCCACAAGGCCAGGCCCAGCCTCGAATGCTGGGCGACGAAACCGATCAGCGGCGGCCCGCCCATGATCCCCAGATAGCCCAGGGCCGAGACGGTGGCAATGCCTTGGGCCGGCATCACCCCGGGCACGCGGCCGGCAGCGCTATACAGCACCGGCACGATGTTGGCGAAGCCAAGCCCGACGAGCGCAAAGCCGACCAGCGCCGGCACGGGCTGCGCTGCGAGCAGAGCCATCGCCATCCCTGCCCCGCCGACTGCCGCGCTGAGTCGCAGCAAACCCACGGGCGCGAGCCGCGCACGGACCGCATCCCCTCCGAAACGACCGGCCGCCATCGCGCCGCTGAAGCTTGCATAGGCCAGCGCCGCGGTGCCCGCATCGGCCCGCGCCTCCTGCCGCATGTAGAGCACGCTCCAGTCGTACATGGCGCCTTCGGCGACGAAGCCGACCGCTGTGAGTGCGCCGATCAGCAGCAGCGCTGCCTTCGGCATTCGCCAGCCCGTCCCACCGGCTGCGACGCGCGGCATCCGCAGCATCAGGGCACAACCCCATACAATGGCCAGCGCAGCGACGCCACCGCACATCCACAACTGCACGAGGGGCGAAATGCCTGAGCGTTGCAGCACGCCCACCGCGCTCGCCCCTGCCATGCCACCCAGGCTGAACATCGCATGGAAGCCGCTCATCATCGGACGTCCGGCACGGCGCTCCAGTTCGCTCGCCTCGGCATTGATGGAGACGTCGAAGAGCCCGCTCGCCACGCCGAACACGAGCATTGCCACAAGCAGCAAAGGGTACGAAGGCAACATCAGCAGCAGCGCGAGCGCGGCCGCACTCGCCTGCCCGCCCAGCAGCGCCACCGACCGCGGACCGAAGCGTCCGACGATGCGGCCCGCACGAGTGAGCACGAGGACGCCCCCACCCGCTGCGGTCAGCATCGCCCCTGCCAACGCCTGTTCGCCGATCTCGTAATGCAGCTTGACGCTCGGCACATGGACGCCCCACGCGGCATACAACGCGCCAAACACGAACAACTGAAGCCGAGTTGCAAAGGCCGCGCGGCGGTGAGTCGGCGAGTCGGATAATCCCGCGCCATGCAAACCTTCGATGCCGTCGTCATCGGCGCCGGCGCGGCGGGGCTTTTCTGCGCCGGCATCGCCGGGCAGCGCGGGTTGCGGGTGCTGTTGCTCGATCATGCGCAGAAGGTGGCTGAAAAGATTCGCATCTCAGGCGGCGGCCGCTGCAACTTCACCAATCGCGACGCCGGACCGCCGAACTTCCTCTCCGACAACCCGCACTTCTGCCGCTCCGCGCTGTCGCGCTACACGCCCGCGGATTTCATCGCACTGGTTCAGCGTCATCGCATCGCGTTCCATGAAAAGCACAAGGGGCAGCTGTTCTGCGACGGGTCGAGCGAGGAGATCATCGCGATGCTCCTGCGTGAATGCGAAGCCGGCGACGTCGTGCGTCGGCAGCCGTGCAAGGTGCACGCAGTCAGCCGGACCGCGACGGGCTTCGAACTGGACACGGACTGCGGCCGAGTGGGCACAACGCGGCTGGTGGTGGCGACAGGCGGACTCTCGATACCGAAAATCGGCGCCACCGATTTCGGGTACCGGCTTGCAAGGCAGTTCGGCCATCGGGTGGTGCAACCGCGACCCGCGCTGGTGCCGCTCACCTTCGACCTGGCCGAATGGTCGCCCTTCGCCCAGCTGGCGGGAGTCTCAATGCCGGTGCGCATTGTCACCGGCAGCGGCAAGTCACGAGGGGAGTTCCTCGAAGACCTGCTGTTCACCCATCGCGGCCTCAGCGGGCCGGCCGTGTTGCAGATCTCCAGCTTCTGGCAGGCTGGGCAGCCCCTGCAGATCGATCTCGCCTGCGGAGAAGATCTCGGCGCATCGCTGCCCAAGGCCAAGGCCACGTCGAGACGACAGCTGGGGAATACCCTCGCCCAGTTCCTGCCGCAGCGATTGGCGGACATGTGGCTCAACCGTGCAGGATTGCACGCCGCGCGCCCGGTATCCGAGGTGCGCGACCGGGATCTCGCCGTACTCGCCGAAAACCTCCACCGCTGGACGCTGACCCCCAGCGGCAGCGAGGGTTGGCGCAAGGCAGAGGTGACT
>DASTGE010000587.1:0-15447 GCA_035719405.1 Burkholderiaceae bacterium | reverse complement strand
GCACGGGCTCAATGCGTCCGGGCGCGCACCGCGGGCGTGGACGCCCGAGTACTTCCGCAATCGTCACGGTGATGCAAAGCGCCCGCCGGTGCGAGGCTGGGATTCGGTCACCGTGCCGGGCGCGGTGGCCGCCTGGGTCGCCCTCAGCGAACGCTTCGGCGTGCTGCCGTTCGCCGACCTGCTCGAGCCGGCCATCGAAATTGCCGAGTGCGGTTATGCCGTGCCGGTCATCGTGCAGCGCAAGTGGGCAGCGGCTGCGGCGCTGCAGCCGCTGGTGTCGCAGCCCGGCTTTGCGGATGTCTTCCTGCCGCACGGCCGCGCCCCGGAGGTCGGCGAGCTGTTCCGTTTTCCCGGCGCCGCGCGCGCCCTGCTTGCGATCGGGCAGAGCAAGGGCCGGGCGCTCTACAGCGGCGAGATCGGCGAGTGCCTGGTGCGTCATGCCAAGGCCGAGGGCGGAGCGTTGACGATTGAAGATCTCTCGAACTACCAGCCCGAGTGGGTCCGTCCCATCTCCAGAAACTACAGGGGCTACAGCGTTCACGAAATGCCGCCGAACGGGCAGGGCATCGCGGCGCTCATCGCGCTGGGCATCCTGTCGCAGTTCGACCTTGCGTCGATGAAAGTCGATGGCGTCGCCTCGCAGCACCTGCAGATCGAGGCCATGAAGCTGGCCTTCGCCGACACCTATCGCTTTGTGGCCGAGCCAGGCACCATGGCGGTCTCGGTGGAGCAACTGCTCGACGACGGATATCTCGCCTCGCGTGCGCGCCTCATCGACCCGGCCCGTGCCAGTGACTTCCGCTCGGGCAATCCGCTGCGGGGAGGCACGATCTATCTCACCGCGGCAGACGACCGCGGGATGATGGTGAGCTTCATTCAGAGCAACTACATGGGCTTCGGGTCGGGCGTGGTGATCCCCGAGTACGGCCTGTCCCTGCAGAACCGGGGCCACGGCTTCAACCTCGAAGCCTCGCATCCAAACGTGGTGGCGCCCGGCAAGCGTCCGTTCCATACCATCATCCCGGCGTTCCTGACCAAGGACGGCCAGCCTGTGATGAGTTTCGGCGTCATGGGGGCGAACATGCAGCCGCAGGGGCACGTGCAGACACTCGTGCGAATGCTGGACTACCGCCAGGATCCGCAGTGCGCATGCGACGCGCCGCGCTGGCGCTACAACCGCGGGTTGGAGATCAACGTGGAGGCGTCGATGGACGCCTCGACGGTGCAGGGGCTGACCGCGTTGGGTCATCGCATCGAGGTGATCGAAGACAGCTACCAGGACTTCGGGGCCGGCCAGTTCATATGGCGGCTGGGCGATCCAGCGCGCGAGGGTTATCTGGCAGCGAGCGATCCGAGACGAGACGGGCAGGCCGTGGTCTGGTAAGCAAGGGCAAGGCTGATCAAGGCCTTTCCTGCCTGCGAAACATCGCGGCAGCCTCGCTGCCTAGAATCTTTCGCAATGTCATCTCCGTCTCTCGCTGCCCCGCCGGCGGCCATCGCTCGCACTTCCAACGGTTCCGGATTGGCGCTTGCCCTGCTGGGCTCGATCGCGTTCTCGGGCAAGGCGATCATCGTCAAGCTCGCCTATCGCCATGGCGTGGACGCGGTGACGCTGATCATGTACCGAATGCTGTTCGCGCTGCCGCTGTTCCTCGTCATTGCGTGGTGGGCGGGGCGCGGCCGGCCGCCCCTGGCGTGGCCCGACCGGATCGCCGTGCTGCTCCTTGGCTTCAGCGGCTACTACCTCGCAAGCTTTCTCGACTTCACCGGCCTGCAGTACATCAGCGCGAGCCTGGAGCGTCTCATCCTCTACCTCAACCCCACGATCGTGCTTCTGCTCGGCCTGCTGTTGTTCAAGCGGCGTACGACGCTGAAACAGGCTGCGGCACTGATGGTCAGCTATGCGGGCGTCCTGCTGGTGTTTGGGCACGAGGTCTCGTTTTCCGGCCAGGATGCGGCGTTGGGAGCGGCCCTGGTCTTCGGCAGCGCAACAAGCTACGCGGTGTATCTGGTGTACAGCGCGGAGGTGGTGCAGCGCATCGGCTCGTTGCGGCTCACCGGCCTCGCGTCCTCGGTGGCGTGCGTGCTGTGCATCGCCCAGTTTCTGCTTGTGCGCCCGCTCGCAGCCGCTGAAGTCGCGCCAGAGGTCGTGTGGCTGTCGCTGCTCAATGCAACGGCGTGCACCTTCGCGCCGGTGCTCATGGTGATGATGGCCATCGAACGCCTGGGGGCGACCTTGGTGGCGCAGACCGGGATGGTGGGACCGATGTCGACCATCCTGATGGGCGTGGTGATCCTTGGCGAGCCGTTCACGCCGTGGATTGCCGCGGGAACGGCGCTGGTGATTGCAGGCGTGTGGCTGCTGGCGCGCGGGCGCTGAGGATGCGAACGGCAGGCAAGGGGCAGCATGGATCTGGGCATCGCAGGCAGGTGGGCGCTGGTATGCGCGGCCAGCAAAGGACTTGGCAAGGGCTGCGCCGCAGCGCTCGCGGCCGAAGGCGTCAATGTTGTGATCACCGCGCGTGGAGCCGAGGCGCTCGAAGCGACGGCGTCCGAACTGAGAGCCGCGCATGCGGGAGTCGAGGTGCGCGATGTCGCCGGCGACATCACGACCGACGAGGGGCGTGATGCGGCCCTTGCCGCATGTCCGCAGGTCGACATCCTCGTCAATAACGCCGGCGGCCCGCCGCCGGGGGACTTTCGTGACTGGGGGCGCGAGGCCTGGATCGCCGCCCTGGAAGCCAACATGCTGACGCCGATCTTCTTGATGAAGGCGGTGGTCGATTCCATGGCCGGTCGCGGGTTCGGCAGGGTGGTCAACATCACGTCGGGGGCGGTCAAGGCCCCGATCGACACGCTCGGGCTGTCCAACGGCGCCCGCAGCGGCCTCACCGGCTTCGTTGCCGGGTTGGCTCGACAACCCCGGCTCGCCTCACGCAACGTCACCATCAACAACCTGTTGCCCGGGCCGTTCGATACCGATCGTCTTCGCAAGACGATGCAGGGGCCGGGAAAGGACTTCGACGCGCTGTACGAGCAGCGGCGGCGTGCCGTCCCGGCGCAGCGCTTCGGCACACCCGCGGAATTCGGCCGCATGTGCGCCTTTCTCTGCAGCGTGCATGCAGGCTACATCACCGGGCAGAACCTCCTGATGGACGGCGGAGCTTATCCCGGGACGTTCTGACGTCCTCAAAGCGGGTCGTCAACCGGTCAGCGCGCGGCTTTCACGCGACTGCGTTTCGATAGGCATGCCATGAGGCATGGCCGAGCAGCGGTGCGACCGCCAGCAATCCGAGGAAAGCCGGCAGCATCGCGACGACCACCAGCAGCGTCACCAGTGCGCCCCACAGCAGCATCACCCCGGTCTGCGTGAACACAAGTCGCATGCTGGTAAGACCGGCGGTGATCGCGTCGACCGGGCGGTCGAGCAGCATGGGGATCGAAACCACGCTCACTGCGTAGATCAGCGCCGCGAACACGCCGCCGACGCAGAGGTAGGCGACGATGAACTCGAGGTTCTCAGGATCGAAAAGCTTGCGCACGGAGCCGTGGAAGTCCGGCATCGTGTCGAAGCTCAAGGCGAACACGACGAGAGACGCGCGTGCCCACAGCATCTCCAGCACGAGCAGTACGAAGCCGAAGATGGCGAGCGCACCGAGCTGCGAGCGCCATGCGGTAATCGAATCGATGAGCTTTGGCGTGCGCCCCTGCTCCAGCTCGCGGCTCGCGTGATAGAGCCCGAGGAAGAGGAAGGGGCCGACCAGCATGAAGCCGGCCGCCAGGGCCAGCACGTAGGCGGGGGCGCGCTCGAACACCTTCAACAGCAGCCACCCCATGCCGGTGAAGCATGCGCCGAAGAACAAGCCGATGTGCGGACAGCGGAGGAAGTCGCGCCAGCCGAGCGCAAGCCAACGCAGCGGGTCGGCAAACCGAAGGGGCTTGAGTTCGATCGAGAACGGCGTTGCTTCGGAGGAATCGTGCGCGTGCGGCTGCGGAGCATCCATCGTCGTCCTCCCTGCGGCTGAAGGCCTGGGAGGACATTGTCGCCCCAAGCGCCGCAGGTTGCCGGGGAACATGCGGTCCCGGAAAGACGACGCCGGACGGTCAGATGCCTGCGCGCTGCAGCCTGGTTTCGAAGTCGCGGGCTGCCATGAATCCGATCACGCGAAGCTTGGGGTCCGCCTCCCGGCCCTGCGCATCCAGGAAGATGATGCCGGGCGGGCCGAACAGGCCGAAGCGCTTGAGCAGGGCGCGCGACTCGGCGTTGTCGTTGGTCACGTCGGCTTGCAGGAGCAATGCGTTGCGCATCCGTTGACGAACGGCCGGGTCCGAGAAGGTCATGTCTTCCATCTCCTTGCACGACACACACCAGTCGGCGTAGTAGTCGAGCAGTACCGGCCGGCCTCCGGACTGCGACAGCGCCTGCTGCAGCTCCGCCTCGCTGCGCACCCGGGTGAACGCAGGCCCTGCCGGCGCTTGCGCGGATGCAGAGCCGATCATCCGCAGCGACAGATGTTCCAGCGGCTGCATCAGGCTCCGGCCGCCGGACAAGGCGCCGATGCACAGCGCCACACCCCACAGCGCGAGGGGCAGGGCGAGTGCTCGCGTCAGCGGGTGAGGGGCGCGGCCGGCCGGCCAGCCGAGCAGGGCAGCGCCGGCGAGCACGCCCGCGCCGAGCGTCAGCATCGTGACCGCAGGAGGCAGCGCCGGGGCGACCAGCCACAAGGCGGTGGCCAGCAGCATGACGCCGAACAGCGTCTTCACACGTTCCATCCAGACACCGGTGCGAGGCAAAAGGCGCCCGGCCGACAAGCCGATCAGGAGAAGCGGCACGCTCATGCCGCATGCGAGCGAGAACAGGGCCGCTCCGCCCAGCACGAGGTCGCGCGTCTGGCTGATGTACACCAGCACGCCTGCCAGCGGCGCGGCCACGCAAGGGCCCACCACGAGCGCCGAAAGTGCGCCCATCACGAAGACGCTCGCGTGCTTGCCGCCCGGCATGCGGTTCTGGCCCGCAGTCAGCCGTTCCTGAATGAACGAGGGCATCTGGAACTCCCAGACACCGAACATCGACAGCGACAGGCCGGCGAGCAGCAGCGCGAAGCTGCCGAGCACCCACGGACTCTGCAACGCGCCTGCCAGTCCCTGGCCGAGCCAGCCTGCGAGCATGCCCACGGCCGTATAGACGAGCGCCATCCCGATCGAATATGACAAGGCGAGCGTGAACCCCCGCGCGCGCGACACCGGCTGCGAGTGCCCGACGATGATCGAGGACAGGATGGGCAGCATCGGCAACACACAGGGTGTGAACGACAGCAGCAGTCCGAACACGATGAACACTCCCATGACCGTGAGCAGGCTGCCTGAGGCGAGTGCGCCCGTGATGCGTTCGGATTCGGCAGCCGCCTTGTCCACCACCACCTCAGGCTCCTGGGCGGCAAGGAGGGGTGCGTCTCCCGTCTCGACCTGCAGACGGGCCTTCAGCGCACCGCCTTCCGCCTGCCACCAGAGCTTCGCGTGCTGCGGCGGATAGCAGAGCCCTTCGTCCGCGCAGCCCTGGTACGTCACCCGCCATTCCACCGGCCTGGTCGGCGTGGGCAGCTGAATCCTGACTTCGCGTTCCCATATTGCCAAGCGCTCACCCAGCGCCTCGTCGAGGATCTCGCGGCCGGGTGGGAGTTGGACCTCCACAGCCGCGCCGGCGGCATCCCGCAACTCGAAGCGCTGGCGATAGAGGTGGTAGCGCGGCGCGATGTCATAGCGCAGGGTCGTGGTGGAGCGATCATCCTGCGAGAGGCTGGGCTTGAAGGCCTCCGCCGGGTCGAGGAAGTCCGCCGCGCCGGCGGAGGCGGTGGCGAGAAGCAATGCCGCAAGCGTCGGCAGCGAGCGCTGTCCGAAATGCAGGAGCGGGTTCATGCGTAATCATCGCCGGGGTTCGAATGCGAATTAATGCTGCTCGGTCAACAAGAAATGATGATCGAGAAGCATTTCTCATCATGCGCCTCGGGATGAAAGGGCTTATCGCGTCGATCAGCGCCGCGCGGACACAGCGATGCCGGCGACGATGAGGGCGAACGCGACGGCGTGATACGGCTGCGGTGCGGCCCCGAGCAGTGCGGCCGACAGCAGCGCGGCGAATAGCGGCGTGAGGTTGCTGAAGAACGCGGCCACGGCCGGCCCGACCGCCGCCACGCCCAGTCCCCAGCAGCGATAGGCGATGACCGAGGGACCGAGCGCCACGTACAGCAGCGCCAGCAGCACCCATGGCGACCATCGGATGGTGGCGTCGGTCAGCTCCGCCTCGACACCCGCGAACATCACCGCGAAGGTACCGCCGAACAACGTCTGCACGAGCAGGAGTTCGGCCCAGTTCCAGTCCGGCCGCGCCTGCCCACGCATCGACGCCGGCGGGCGGGCGAGTTGCCAACTGTAGAAAGCCCAACTCGCCACGGCGAGCAGCATCAGCAGATCGCCCGGGACAAAGTGGACCCGCGCCAAGGCCGCGGCACTGCCGCGCGACAACACGACGACCACGCCGGCCAGCGACAACGCGCTGCCCAGCCAATCCCGCGGCCGCGGGCGGACCCTGTAGAGCGTGGCACCGACGCCCATCATCCAAAGCGGGGAGCTTGCCGCGATCAGCGTGACGTTCAGCGGCGTGGAGGTCGTGAGCGCCAGGTACTGCAACGCGTTGTAGGCGCCGACGCCGAGCAGCCCGAGCAGCGCCAGCTCGCGCCAGCGGCCCGCGATGTCGGCCCGCGCCCGTCCGCTTGCGAGCACCCGCCAGCCCAGCGGCAGCAGCATCAGTGTCGCCACGACCCAGCGCAGCGCGTTCAGCGCCAGTGGGGGGACATGACCCACCGCCATTCTTCCTACGACGGCATTGCCCGCCCACAACAGCGGCGGCAGGGTGAGCAGCAAGGCCAGGCGCGACGTGATTCTCACCACGGCCGCATGGCTCCGCAGTTCCAGCACTGTTCGAATGGGCCGTCGATGCGCTCAAGGCAGGTTCGGCACACCCAGTGTCGCCACGGGGGATGACGCAGCTCGTCGAGCTGCCGGCGCGCCACCTCGATCTGGTTGTCGTCGAGCACCCAGATCTCCGGCAGGGCCTGGTCAGGGGGGATCTCGCCGGCGATGCTGCTCGCATAAGCTCGCTGCACCGTCGCCTCGATGCCCTGCTGGGTGAGCATGTCGGCCCACAGGGTGGCGAGCGCGAGGTTCGGAGCGTTGCAGAGGCGCTTCAAGGCGGGGACGCTGGAGCGGGAGGGGCAGGTGGGCCGATGCTAGCCGACGTGCCATGCATTTCGCGTTGCCCTCGGGCGCGCAGTGCAGACCATCGCGGGCGTAAGCTGCACGCTCGTTCGTGCCAGAAGGGGAAGCGTCAATGCCAAAGGCGATGCAGATCATGCGGTTCGGTGGTCCAGAAGTGATGCAGCTGGTGGAGGTGCAGGTCGGCGATCCGGGGCCGGGCGAGATCCGCATACGGCATCAGGCCTGCGGCGTGAACTTCATCGACGTTTACCAGCGCACCGGGCTTTACAGCAACCCGCTGCCGCTCGTGCTGGGCATGGAAGGCGCCGGCATTGTCGAGTCGGTGGGCGAGGGCGTCAGGCACCTGCAGGCCGGCGATCGCGCCGCTTATGCGAGCAACCCGCCGGGCTCGTATTCGGAAGTCCGCGTGATGCCGGCCAAATGTGTGGTGCGGCTGCCGGAGGGCATCGACTTCGAGCAGGGCGCGGCGATGATGCTCAAGGGCATGACCGTCGAATACCTGCTGCGCAAGACCCAGCCCCAGGGCGGTCTGCGCGAGGGTGAGTTCATCCTGTTCCACGCTGCCGCCGGTGGCGTGGGCCTGATCGCTTGCCAGTGGGCGAGGGCCATGGGGTTGCAGCTGATCGGAACGGCTGGCAGCGATGAGAAGTGCCGGCTTGCGCTCGACAACGGCGCGGCGCACGCAATCAACTACAACCGCGAGGACTTCGTCGGCCGCGTGAAGGAGATTACCGGCGGACGCGGCGTGAGGGTTGTCTACGATTCGATCGGGAAAGACACCTTCGACCGTTCGCTCGACTGCCTTCAGCCATTCGGGTTGATGGTCACTTTCGGCAATGCGTCAGGGCCTGTTCCGCCGGTCAATACTGCGGTGCTGGCTGCGAAGGGATCGCTTTACCTCACTCGGCCGACGCTGTTCGCCCACATCGCCACGCGCGAGTCCACACAGTCGATCGCCGATGATCTGTTCGAGATGGTGACCAGCGGCAAGGTGAAGGTCCACGTCGAGAGGCGATATCCGCTGGCAGAGGCCGTGCAGGCGCACCGAGATATGGAGTCGCGCAAGACGACCGGCTCGAGCGTGCTGCTGCCTTAGTTTCGGTCTGAGTTCGGGGGCATCCCGAACCAGTCGTACCTCGAATTGCGGGGCTTGCTGCGTGAGCAAGCCCCGGAGCGCCTTGCGCTTTTGCAGCGCAAGCCTTCCGATTCAAGCTGAATGTCGCCTGCTTCCAATTCTCAGGGCGATTCCATTTCCATTCATCGGCAGCTTCGCCTTCGCCTGAAGTTCTTCGGATTGCGGCCCTCTTGGGGGATTGAGTAGAGCAAACTGAACGTTGAGGTGCGTCAGTCATCCCGCTCACCGTATCCATCGAACTTCAACAAATGAATCCTTTCAGAAAATTGAGGGGCTGCTTTGGCGGCCAGAAGCACGACGTCGAGCATCCCGGCGACGCATCATCCACTGCCCCGGCGAATGTTTCCGCACCAGGGCTGAGTTCATCGCACACCGTCGTGCCGATCAATGCTCGAAAGAGTCGTGGCTCGCGGCGAGGTGAGGAAGCAAGCGCTGCGCAGGTGCCGCCGGCGTCGATCGCAACTGAGCCCGAAACCCCGGCTGGCGATGCTCTTGCGGCACAGCCTCCCGTGCCGCAACGAAAGACTCCCGGACAACGGACTGCGCGCAACGGGAGATACGATTCCTCGAGACTGCCTCGTCTTGCGCGAGATGCACTGGACCGGGCGAGTGGACGCAAGGAGAACAAGGCCGCAGAGCAAATGTCGGGCTTTGAGCTCTCGAAACAGATCTACAACCCGGGTTCGTCCGGGCGAAGCAAGCGGGCGGCACAACGCGAAGTGGAGCGGCGACTCCAGGCAGAACGTCAGGGAAAGGGTGAAGCTGACGTCTTCTTTGAGGATGTCGATTTACTGAGCGCGTTAGGAAACCGCCGGCAGCGAATGCAAGCCGGAAAGGCGCCCGACACAGTACCGCTGGCCTCCTATCTCATTGGAGACACCTTGTTCAAGGACGAGGGTAAATCGCAATCGGTTGCGACGAGATCCAATGAGGTGACATCGGACGCGACGATGCCCGATGTACTGCCATCGGGCGCGATGGATCGGGTTGCCGAGGAGTCGGTTGCGGCACATGCCTCTGGACGGAGCCCCGATGAGCATCGCCTCGCTGTTCGTCCAGAGACAGCACAGGGATCGGAGACTCCGGATCGGCATGGCCCTGTCGCACCGGCCGTTCCGATGGAGGTGACGACGGACTCGGATGCGCAGATTGCGGATGGCACGATTGCCGGCATTCCGATCTTTAACGATCATTCTGATTTCGTGGAAACGTCCTGGCGCCATTTCGACGAGAAGCGTCAATACGACTATGAGTTGGGCCCGGTGTTCGACCCTTCGCCGACGATCGAGGACGCGACGACGCACGCCAGCCCGGTCTCGAATCAATCGGGAACTTCCGTCGAAGATTCGTCCGGGTTGAGTATCCGGAGCCAGGGTGCGCAGAATGGGCGAGTACCGAGCCCGGAACCGGATGCCGCGTCAAACCCCGATGCGACCTTGAACGCAGATGAAAGGTCGCCCAACGTGGTCATCGTGAATTCGGTGGCGGGAAATCTGACCATCAACAATTACAATTCGACCGTCAATTTCTATGTCGGCCAGGCAAGCAATGAGGCGGCTCTGCGGCGTAAGAGTGTCCAGGATGCCGGAAGCAGTGCGGGTGCGCAAAGCCCCGTCCTGAAAGCAGAGGAAGTCCAGGCCGTCATTCCGAAGTTGCCGGGTGAGGAGTTTGCGTCTGTGCACGCCCCTGTCCGGCGAGCGGCCGCGCAGGACTTCGAGAGGAGCCGCGCGAGCGCAGCACCAGTCGAGCATCGCCACGTCCGTAGACCTCACCTGCCCTCTCCAGAATACACCTCGGCGACGACTTCGACCGGAAAGTCCGAGATGCTTGAGGGAGTGGATGGGCCCGTCATCGATCCGGACAGCGGCGCGATGCGAAAAGACAGGCTCAAGGAGACGATGAAGATCCTTTGCGGCTCTGTGCCTGATTTGCCAGAAAATGCTCCGAAAAGTGCGCGCAAATTGCGTCATAGTTTGAGCCATATGTGCTATGTGCTGGACAAGGTCGTCGATGACGAACGGTACAAGGTGCCGCACAAGCAGGGGAGGGTGATTTCCGACTGTTTCCGTACTGCCTCCGAGATGTGCCGGAAGCTTCATTACACCCTCGTCCGCCTCCCGTACGGCGGTGTGCCCTATGAAAAGTCTGCTGCACATGCCTACGGTATCCTCAGCGCTTTGTTCTGGGAATTGAAGCGTGTGCATTTCAGCGCGAATGCGCCCATCGTCATGGGCCATGACGCCAGAAAGAAGGCCAGGAGAATGGAGAGAAAGGCCGCGGGGATCAACAAGTTGGTGTCCGGCCCCGTGGTCACAAAAGGCAGTTCGATCACCGTGACGGCAATTCAAGGCGTGAAGCTTGATGGTTTCGCCGAAGCGACAATGCGCTATCAGCTGGGCTATGGTTCGACCTGGGTGCACCTTCGAGACGATGACCTGGATGTCGACGCCTTCAAGTACAAGAAATTCTCTGTCGCTTTTGCGATTGCAGGGAGTGTGGGGAAGGTTCTCAACAAGTACAACTTCAAGTGGACCTCGAACATCGGGGACAACTACTTTGAACACGAGGATCTGGCCGAGATCATCAAGTTGACCACAAATTACGACGTCAACCGACCTTGGTTCCGGGCGATGTTCAAATCGGCCAGTCCAGGTGTGCGGCGATTTGTCTTTGGGCTTCAACGCGGCAGTAGTGCCTTTGCACGCACGTTTCTCGCGCGGTACTGGACGGGTACGGGCGGGACTCCATATTACCTGAACGACAAGAAGATCGAGAAGGGATTCAATCTCACCAGGCTGCATCAGCATGCCAGGGACCTGGACGCCCAATTCGGGAGCGGAGGAAGCTTCTTCAGCGACCTGATCCGTACTGCATATCCAACAATCTCGGAAGTTGTCCGCGGCCGCATTGAAACGCGCGATTCATTGCCCTTGGAGCTGCGACGCGACGTGCCATACTCGGTTGCGTATGGCAATAAGGTGATGGGCGCCTTCCAGCAGCACGGCTTGAGCGCGAGTGCGAGCATCTCTGCGAAGGCGTGGAGGCTTGGTGGCGTCGACGTGGGTGCCACCCTCAAAGGCGACAGAATGCAGTTCTTCATGGAGTCGGCCAGCCCGGCCCATCAGTTGCTTGACCCGGCTTACCACAAGGACTTCAAGCAGACCTTGGACCTGCATCGTCAGCTGGACTTGCTGGCTTCCGACGAGTCTCCACGCCTTTACCTCTACTCGGAGGCGAATGCGTACATGGTCGACAATGAGGTGTCCGAGTCCGAGTTTTCGTTATCACAGCTGGAAAGGGATCTGTACGGTCCGGAGGCAAGCATCCCGCCATCTTTTCGGACATCAATCCTCCGTCCGGACGCAGATCAAGTTCATCGGGCGACGCAATTCACCAAGGCGATCACGAACAATTACGTGGACTTCGTGGAGCACGGAATGGTTGTTCTCGCGCGCACCGATGACAAGTTCCTGTCTCTTGCGCAGCGGGGCGCGCTTGCCGAGAGGCGGCTGGAGGCATTCAGATGGATCAACCGGAATATTTGGGATGGGCGCTATCCGGGCGGGAGATCGGCCGCAATCCACAAACCAGAGAGGTTCATCGCCGAAAGCTTTGACGCGATGAGCCTTGCGCTGGGTTGTGTCGGTACTCACCTTGGGATCTTGAAGCAGCAATTTGCGCTGCGGCAACGCAATGAGGAATCACTGCAGGAGGCGGTCAGGAGCTATCAGGTGGCGCGTGAGCTCTTCGACAAGAACTACTTTCCGATGAAGAAGTACGATGTCCAAAAGCGCGGCATGCTCGCGGATTCGTCCGTCTGGTCTCGGTGGAATTATTCATTGAACCTGAGCGTCGGGGGCAAAACTGCGCAGACACCGACGCAGCATGAGACGGCGAGCGGCTACCTGCGACCTCTGATGAGCAAAGTGGCCGGCCTGTTCAAGGGGCGTGTCGAGGATGTGGGGGTGACGACGGCCGCGGGCTCGGTCAGGGTGGCCGGCGAAGTGAAGTACATGGTTGCAGACCGCCAGCTCAACCCCAGTCGAACCGGGACGTTCATTCAGTTCACGATGACGGCCCAAGGCGGAGCCCCGGGGATCGGGGAGGGCATCAACAAGTTCATTGCCGAGGCCATAAGGCGTATCAGCAAGGGTACGGATGTCATTGAACCCCAAGTGGGGAAAGGTGATCTCTGGCGGCAATGGGGGGGGCTGGTACACGACGTCTCGGACGGAACCCAGATTGTCGTGAAGCTGCGCAAGGCCCCGGGCGGGGAGTCGTTCAATCTTCAGTATGTCCGCGGGATAAGGAGCAAGATAAGCGGCTTCGAAACTGGGGTCACTGTCCCCACGATTAAGCCGACCTGGAATGTGGAAGTGAGCGCGGCCACCGGCGACGAGGCCGATGGAGTCATCTTCGAGCTCATGGGATCGGATCTCAGTTACCTGATGATGCAGCACCCGAAGCTGGCACAACTCCTGGAGGCAAACAAGGGCTCGCCCGATTCTTTGAAGAAGGCTTTTGAGGCGGAACCTCGCATCCGCGACAACTACTTCGGCAGGCCGGGAACCATTGTGGACCTCTTGACCACCTATGACGAATACCTCCGGGCCAAGGGTGAGGCTGGCGGAAGGCCGCTCGACAACTCAACCACTTTCAATGAGTTCCGGCGTTATTACGATGAGGAGCCGTTCTCGAGAATTGCAAAAATTTCAAAGGAAGTGAAGCGCAATGCGCCGGGACAAAAAATCGAGGACTCATCGCTTTCGATGGCCGTCAGCAGTCTGGCGAATATCAATTTCGAGATGCCGGACCTGGAGGCGTTACGCGCAGACCTTGCGCAGCTCCACAACGCGGGCGAGCGCGTCAATTACTATTGCCGTACCGAGCGTGGACGCGCGGCATTGATCGCGTTCGATGCGATCATCAGCAACACCAGGCAGATCAATTCTGCCGCGATGTTTCACACCTATGAAAGCGATGTCGGGTTCCGGACGCACTTGCGCCGCAAGAGCGAATTCCGCAAGACAAGGCAGATGGACGAGGCAGAGCACGGTGCGAAGTTGGAGGGCTTGCGACGCATGAAATTCATGTTCACGCCCAATCGGGCTGCGGCCCGGGCAATGCCTCTGGAGGAGTTGCTTGCGAAGACGCAAGAGGATGAGGCCAAACAGGTGTTTCACGACGAAGTCTTCCGCCGAAAGCAAAAGTTGCCGTCGGGAACGTACAAGTACTACCGGGCAAAGGCTCAGTCGTCCGCCTCTGCTCGTCCCTCGGCAGTTGACGAGGAACCGGGCCGGAGCGATTTGCGAACCCACTCGGCAAGGCAAGCTGCAGCGGAGATGGGGGTGGCGATTCCGTCCCGGCAATCTGTCGCTGGAGGCATGGCGTCTTCACAGGCCTCGGTCGGGATGGATTTGCAGGCTCAGTTGCGATCCACAGCGGCAGCCAACGATGCAGCGGAGATCCTGCTCGCCCTGTTTGATGAGCAGACAAGGGGACATCTTGCAGTCACAAAGGCGAGGACAGACCACGTTGCTGCGCTCCCTGCGGATGACCGGCAGCGGGTCGTGGAGGTCATGTGGCAAAACATGCCGACCACCCGGGCATGGCTTGGGGAGCGGGGAATCCGCGTCGTGGAGAACACGAGCAACCGGAACAACTGTTTGATTTCTGCGCTGTTGCAACACGCCACGGGTGACTACGGCCGCGACAGTCACATTCGTGAGGCGGCGGTCTTGCGCGCGAGACTCGTGCGCCAATTCGATTCCGTGAGAGAGGGGGACATGCTGTATGACGACGACGAGGTGTTCCGCACGCTTGTGACGTGGATCAATCAGGAGAAGGGTCGAAACATGAAGGTGGTCTTCGTTCGGCCTGGCCCCGATGGTGTGCCGTTCTGTTTGCCGGTCTCAGTCGAGGAAGGCGACGAAATGGTTGGCATTCTGCAGGGCCCGGATCACTTCGAGGCGCTCATCAAGGCGCAGTAGCGATTGAAACCGGGTGCCAGGAGCCTGCGCGGCAGAAATCCCGGCTCCGCGCCTCCCCGCCTCGACCGTTCGGGGCCGGGGCCGGCTTCGGCGTGCCACATGTCGTCGCTTTCGGTTCGTTGCATGGGCCCTGCCCACGCGCCTTGCCGGTGCGCGGGCGGGGCCGCCGCCGGATCTCTGCGGCCCAGGCTCCTCGACTAGCGACCTCTGCGCACCCGCATCAGTTCGTCGAGGATGAGACATGCCGCGCCGACCGTGATCGCACTGTCGGCAACGTTAAAAGCCGGGAAGTACCAGCCGCGATGGTGAACCTGGATGAAGTCGACCACGTAGCCATGCAGCATGCGGTCAATCACGTTGCCAAGGGCGCCGCCGAGAATGAGCGACAGCGCGGTGGCGAACAGTGTCTGTCCGCCGTGGCGCCTGAGCAGCCACACGATGAAGCCGGCCGCGGCCATGCCCAGACCGATAAACATCCATCGTTGCCAGCCGGACGCATCGTGCAGGAAGGAGAACGCCGCGCCCATGTTATGGGCCCGTACGACGTTGAAGAACGACGTGACCCGTACGCTATCGCCGAGGTGGAAGTAGCCGAGGATCAGCGTCTTGGTGAACTGGTCGAGCACGATCACGACGAGCGCGATCGAGAGCCAGGGAAGCAGCGGGGAAGAGACAGTGGGGGAACGTGCAGCCATGAATCAGGGCGCCGCCAGGATGACGGCGTCGCCTGGCGGGGTTGCTGGATGTTTTGAAGGTTTGGGAGGCCAACTCACGCGACTGTACGCCGCTCGCCTTCGCCGAACAGATTGCTCACACAGCGTCCGCAGAGGGTGGGGTGTTCGCGAACGTTGCCGACGTCGTCGCGCCAGTGCCAGCAGCGCTCGCACTTGGGCTGGCTTGACGGGGTGACGCTCACTGCCAGCGCATTGCCCGCATCGACCGTGGCTTCCGAGGTGATGAGCACGAACTTCAGATCATCGCCCAGTGCCTTCAGCAGCGCTTCGTCCTCGGGGGCGGCCGTCAAGGCGACATTGGCCTGCAGCGAGG
>DASTGE010000586.1:0-3448 GCA_035719405.1 Burkholderiaceae bacterium | reverse complement strand
CGGTCGATTTCCTGCTCAACGTGATACCGACGAGCGTGGTGGATGCGTTCGCCAAGGGCGAGATCCTGCAGGTGCTGCTGTTCTCGGTGCTGTTCGGCTTCGCGCTGCACCGCTTCGGCGGCCGCGGCACGCTGGTCTTCGACATGGTCGAGAAGAGCTCGCACGTGCTGTTCGCGATCGTCGGCTACATCATGAAGGTGGCGCCGCTCGGGGCCTTCGGCGCGATGGCGTTTACGATCGGCAAGTACGGTCTGGGCTCGCTGCTGTCGCTGGGCAAGCTGATGGGCACCTTCTATGCCACGTGCCTGATCTTCATCTTCGTCGTGCTCGGCCTGATCGCGCGCTTCCACGGATTCTCGATATGGAAATTCATCAAGTACATCAAGGAGGAGCTGCTGATCGTGCTCGGCACCTCGTCGAGCGAGTCGGTGCTGCCGCGCATGATGGCCAAGATGGAGAACCTCGGCGTGCGCAAGTCGACCGTCGGACTGGTGATTCCCACGGGCTATTCGTTCAACCTCGACGGCACCTCGATTTACCTTACGATGGCGGCCGTGTTCATCGCGCAGGCCACCAACACGCCGATGTCGGTCACCCAGCAGATCACCCTGCTTGCCGTGCTGCTGCTTACGTCGAAGGGAGCCGCGGGCGTCACGGGCAGCGGCTTCATTGTGCTGGCGGCGACGCTCTCGGCAGTGGGCCACGTGCCGGTGGCGGGCCTTGCGCTCATCCTCGGCATCGATCGCTTCATGTCCGAGGCTCGCGCACTCACCAACCTGATCGGCAATGGCGTCGCCACGGTCGTGGTCGGCAAGTGGACGGGTGACCTGGACACGCGCCGCCTGGCAGCGCAACTGAGCAACGATACGAGCGTGGCGGCGGAAGAGCCGGAGAAGGTGCTCGATGCCGTCCGGGGACGCATGCCGGCTCACGGCGAATGATCCCGGAATGAATGCCGTCGCTGACACACGTCATCGGGTCGTGATCGTCGGCGGCGGTGCGGGTGGCCTAGAACTGGCCACCCGCCTGGGTGACAAGCTCGGGCGCCGTATCGCTGTCACGCTGATCGATCGCAACCGCACCCACGTCTGGAAGCCGAAGCTGCACGAGATCGCCGCAGGCAGCATGGACCTCTCGGCCCACGAGGTCGACTATCTCGCCCAGGCGCATTGGCATCGCTTCCGCTACCGCATCGGGGAGATGATCGGTCTGGACCGGCAGCGGCGCGAGGTTCACGTCGCTCCATGGCTGGACGAGGCAGGCCGCGAGGTGACGCCGGGGCGCGTCTTCGGCTACGACACCCTCGTCATCGCGGTCGGCAGCCAGAGCAACGACTTCGGCACGCCCGGAGTCAGTGAACACGCGATGAAGCTGGAATCGCAGGATGACGCACGGCGCTTCCATGCCTGCATGGTCAACGCCTGCATCCGTGCCCACGCGCAGGTCACGCCCTTGAGGCCGGAGCAGCTGAAGGTGGCAATCATCGGTGCGGGTGCCACCGGTGTGGAGCTGGCTGCCGAGTTGCATCGCACGACGCGCGAAGTGGTCGCCTACGGCCTGGATCGTGTCGACGCCGACAAGGACCTGAAGGTCACGGTCGTGGAAGCCGCCGACCGGGTGTTGCCCGCCTTGCCTCCCAGGTTGTCTCATGCCACGGAAAAACTTCTGGCCAGACTGGGTGTGCAGGTGCATACCAAGGCGAAGGTGGCCGAGGTTCTGCCCGAAGGTGTGCGGCTGGCCGACGGCCGGGTGCTGCCGGCCGAACTGGTCGTATGGGCCGCGGGAGTCAAGGCGCCGGACTTCCTCAAGGACATCGCCGGGCTGGAAACCAACCGCATCAACCAGCTGGTCGTGCGGCCCACGCTGCAGACCACGCGCGATGATGACATCTTCGCCATGGGCGACTGTGCGGCCTGCGCCTGGCCAGGACACGGCAACGTGCCGCCGCGTGCACAGGCGGCGCATCAGCAGGCCTCGCACATGTTCACGCAGATTCGCCAGCGGCTGGCGGGTCAGCCGTTGAAGGAATACCGCTACCGCGACTTCGGCTCACTGGTATCGCTTGGCGAGTACAGCACGGTCGGCAACATGATGGGCGGACTCGTCGGCGGCAACCTGATGGTGGAGGGCCTGTTCGCGCGGATGATGTACCTGTCGCTGTACAAGATGCATGAGTTGGCGCTGCACGGCGCGGCGAAGGTGTCCATGGACACCCTGGCGCGTCTGATCACGCGCAGGACCGAACCTCATGTGAAGCTGCATTGAGGGCGATGCAGCCGATGCGTTGGGGGTGGCGAGCAGCGATCTCCCGTCGGCCTGCCACTGAACGCCTCCGCCGGAACGCTATGCTGTCGTGGCCCTTGAAGCCGCCACACGCATGAGCGATCTCCCTGCCGCCTTGCCTTCACCTCACCGTTCGCGTCTTGCGCGTCGACTGCTGCTTGCCGTGGCCGGCTTCCTGCTGATCGCTGTTGTCGCCGGGGCTGCTCATTCGCTGGCCCTGCGGCGCGCGCTGGGCCAGTTGCATGAGGCCTCGAGGCAGCGGCTGGAAGTGGAGTCGGCCCGCCTGGACGGCCTCCTCTCGCGCTTCGATTACCTGCCTTCTCTGCTCGAGACCTCGCTTGAAGTGCTGCGGCTGCTCGACGCGCCCGAGAATCCCGCGCTGAGGCGCGAGGTCAGCCGCTACCTCAAGGCCCTCAATGCGATCGCCGGCGCCGACAACCTCTACGTCCTGGACGCGTCCGGCTCTGCCGTGGCGGCCGCCGATTTCGACCAGGCCGGCACGCCCATGGGACAGGATCTTTCTTACCGTCCCTACATGCGCGAGGCTCTGGCGAAGGGGCGGGGAGCGTTCTACGGCGTGGGCATCACCAGCCGCCGGGCGGGCTACTACCTCTCGTATGCGATGCCCGGCGGCAGCCGCACTCGCGGCGTCGCGACCGTGAAGGTCGACCTGCAGGCGCTCGAGCGGGGCTGGCGTGACTTCCCGGGAGGCTTGATGATGCTGGACGAGCACTCCGTCGTGATCCTCGCTTCTCGCGAGGAGTGGAAATACAGGCCGCGTGTTCCGCTGTCCGAGCAGGCGAAGGCGGAGGCGGCACGGTCGCGCCGATACGGCTCCTCGCGGCTGCAGCCTCTTCTGTGGCGGTCACGCGCAACGTTGCCGGAAGGCGCGTCGCGCGTCATCGTCGACGCCCGGCCTTATCTTGCAACTGAACTTCCCGTGAACGACGGTCGTTGGCGCCTCGTGCTGCTGGCCGATGAGGCGGCGTCCGTTGCGGCAGCCCGCTGGGCTGCCGCCAGTGCCGGCCTCTCCACCGCCGTGCTGCTGCTCGTGATCGCTCTGGCCTCACAACGGCGTCGTGCCATCCGTCAGCGGCTTGCCAGCCGGGAAGCCCTGCAGGCAGCGTACGACTCGCTGGAGGCCAAGGTGCAGGAACGCACTGCG
>DASTGE010000585.1:0-5665 GCA_035719405.1 Burkholderiaceae bacterium | reverse complement strand
AGGCCTCCGCCGATGAAGGTGTCGACGAAGAAGTACAGGAAGCTGCGGACGCTCCGTCCCGCGCCCGACACCAGCTCGGCGACGCAGGCCGCGGCCGTGTCCTTCACGAAGTGCACCGGAAGCCCGCATTCCTCCGCGACGCGGGCTGACAGCTCGACGTGGTTCCATTTGTCCGCGACGCGCGGGTCCACGCCGAGCAGTTTGTGCCAGCCACCCAGGGACAACGGCGCGGCGATGCCGATACCCTGCAGGCGCTCGCGGCGCTCGCGCCCGAGCACACCTTGGAAGCTGCGCACCCGCTGCCCGATTTCGCTCAGCACCGCGTCAGGGTCGGGAAAGCCATAGGCCATCGTCGAGCGCTCGCGCACCTGCGCGGTGAAGTCCAGCAGCAGCACGTCGAGGCTGCGTCGGCCCACCTTGACGCCGATTGAATAGGCGCCGTCGCGGTTGAGCGCGAGCGGCACCGAGGGTTGCCCGACCTTGCCACGCATCGGCGCGCCCTTGAGCAGCAGGCCATCATCGAGCAGGCGCTTGGTGATCAACGAGACGGTCTGCGCGGTCAGACGCGTCAAGCGGGCGATCTCCGCGCCGGGGAGCGCACCATGCTGGCGGATGGCCTGAAGCACCACGCGCTCGTTGTACTGGCGCACACCGCCCTGACTGGACCCATGGGGGCGGAGATGGGGCGGTGACGCTTCGAGCGCTGCGTCGGTGATCGTGAGGGGCTCGCTCATGTCAACTCGAGCTATGGGCAATGAGGATTCTCGTTGCCCCTGTTCAACAGCCACCCGCTCCAGTGTCACGCCAGACACTCCGCGGGAATCTCCTCCGGCCTCATCGCGCCGGTCATGACCGCGACCGTCTCGCTCATGCCCATCTTCTTCGGGTTCACCACCGCCGCGCGCTTGCCCAGTCGGGCGATGTGGATGCGGTCCGCAATCTCGAACACATGCGGCATGTTGTGGCTGATGAGGATCACGGGCAGCCCGCGGTCACGTACGCGGCGAATCAGCTCCAGCACCATGTTGCCTTCCTTCACCCCGAGGGCCGCGGTGGGTTCGTCCATGATGACCACATGGCGCGCGAAAGCGGCGCTGCGTGCCACGGCAACACCCTGCCGCTGGCCGCCTGACAGCGTCTCGACCGCTTGCGTCATCGAGCGTATGCCGATCCTGAGATCCGCCATGTGCCGCTGGGCTTCGGACAGCATGCGCCGCTTGTCGAGGATGCGCAGCATCCTTCCCAGGCGGCCGAAGCGCGTCAGCTCGCGGCCGAGGAAGAGGTTCTCCGCGATCGTCATCGCGGGTGCGACCGCCAGTTCCTGATACACCGTCTCGATGCCTTCACGGCGTGCATCGATCGGCGACCGGAAATGCACAGGCCTGCCGTCGAGCCGGATCTCACCTTCATCGGGCACCACGGCGCCCGACAGCGCCTTGATCAGGGATGACTTACCGGCGCCGTTGTCGCCGATCACCGCGAGGATCTCGCCGGCGCGCAGTTCGAAGTCCGCGCCATCGAGTGCCGTCACATGCCCATAGCGCTTGACGAGTCCGCGCGCTTCCAGCACGACGGGTGCTTTGGTATCGATGCTCATGCCCGGTCTCCACGCCGCGAGAGTTGATCCATGGCCACCGCGAGGATGACCAGCATGCCGGTGATCAGGATCTGGTACACCGACGACACGCCCATCAGCGTGAGTCCGTTGCGGAACACGCCCACGATGAGCGCGCCGATCAGCGTACCGATGAGCGAGCCCCGGCCACCGAAGAGGCTGGTTCCGCCAAGCACGACTGCGGTGATGCTGTCGAGGTTCTCGGTCTGGCCCGCGTTGGGGTCGCCCACGCCGGTGCGCGCCACACTCAGCAGCGCCGCGACCCCATAGAACAGGCCGGCCAGCGCATACACCACGAGCAGCACCCGTTGCACAGGAATGCCGGTCAGACGCGCCGCCTCCGAGTTGTTGCCCACGGCGTAAACGTGTCGTCCGGACGCGGTCTCGCGCAGGGCAAGCCATGCCAGAAAGTACAGCGCGAGCATCAGCACCACGCCGACGCTGATCTGCGCGCCACCGACTCCGAAGGTCTCGCCCAGCGCCGTCAGCCCCCAGGGAAGATCCGTCACGGTCTGCGACTGCGAGTAGATCTGCGTCAACGCGAACGCGATGTTCATCGTGCCCAGTGTGACGATGAACGACGGCAACTTAATTCGCGTGACCAGCAGCCCGTTGACCAGACCGAAGGCCGTCGTCGTCGCAAGCCCACAGGCGATGGCGGCCAGCGGCGGCAGGCCGAGCTCGGTCGCGAACTTGCTCATGACGATGCCGCCCAGTGCCATCACCATGCCGCACGAGAGGTCGATGCCGGCCGTGAGGATGATCAGCGTCTGGCCGATGGCAATGACGCCGACGACCATCACCTGCTGGGCGATGAGCGAGAAATTCTGCAACGACAGAAAGTGATCGGCCTGGATCGCGAAGAAGATGCACGCGGCCAGCAGCGCAATGAAAGGACCGAGCTGCACCAGCGACGGCAGTCTCAGCCCGGAAGAGTGAAGGGCCGAGGGCCCACGCAACACGATGGTCATTTCAGTTCTCCTTGGCATTGAAGCGCCACCCGCGATGCGTGATCCGACGACGCCCCTTGAGGGGAGGCGCCAAAGGGAGGTCGGGATGGTTCATTTCATGCACTCCTGAAGTCACTTGCCCCAGCACATGTCGAGGCCTGCCTTTGCGTCCTTGCTTGCAACGCCAGGCACGGGCTTGTCCGCGATCAGCGTGACACCCGTGTCGGTGTACCCGCTGACCTTCTTGCCGAGCTTGGCGTACTCGACGCCGGCTTCAACACCCATGGACGCCATCCTCAACGGGTACTGCTGGGAGGTGGCGGTGATGACGCCGGCCTTGACATTGCGCACGCCGGCGCAGCCGCCGTCGACCGACACGATGACGACGCCCTTTTCCTTGCCTGCCTTCTTCAGCGCCTGATAGGCGCCTGCGGCGGCGGGCTCGTTGATCGTGTAGACGAGGTTGATGTCCGGGTTCTTCTGCAGGCAGTTCTCCATCGCCGTCTGGCCCTTGGCCTGGTCGCCATAAGAGTCGGCCATGCAGACGATCTCGGGCGCCTTGCCCAGTTCGTTGCTCTTCGAATCGGGCCCCGCCAGGCCGAAACCTTTCATGAAGCCGTTGTGGCGCTGTGCGCCGACCGGGTGGCCGGGGAAGAGATCGAGCGTGACGATCTTCGCCGGCTTGCCGGCGAGCGCCGATTTCGCATACTCGCCGATCAGCATGCCTGCCTTGTAGTTGTCGGTCGCAAAGAGCGCATCCGTCGCCTCCATGGGATCCGCGGGCGAGTCGAGCGCGATCACCTGCACGCCCCTGGTGCGCGCTTTCTGAATGGCGGGGACGATGGCCTTGGAATCGCTCGGCGTGATCAGGATCGTCTTGGCGCCACCGGCGATCATGTTCTCCATGGCGGTGACCTGCCCGGCGTTGTCGCCATCGGTCTTGCCCGCACCGGTCAGCAGCTTCGCGCCCCTGGCCTGCGCAGCCTGCTGCGCGCCTTCCTTCATCTTCACGAAAAACGGATTGGTCTCCGTCTTTGTGATCAGCCCGATGACGGGCTGGTCGGCCGCCAGCACGGGGCCGATGGCGAAGGCGGCGGCGGCGGCGAGAGCGAACCATGTCGTCTTGCAGCGCATCGTGTGTCTCCTTGAACGTCGAGAGGTGTCACGAATTCTGGTCGTCGCGGTTTAATAAATCAAGTTGATTGATTAATGGAAAACCCTCATGGGACATAAACGTAAACCTGGGCATGCTCCCCCCACTAGATACCGGGCCAGGAAAGGAAGCAGCTCATGTTCGTGGTGTGCGGCGAGGCGTTAATGGATGTGTTCGCGCAAGGCGATACGAAAGAAGGCATGACGCTCGACGCGCGGGTGGGAGGCTCGCCGTTCAACGTCGCTGTGGGCCTGGCGCGCATGGCGCAGCCGGTCACTTTCCTCGGTGGCATATCGACCGGCTTCCTCGGCGATCGCCTGATGCGCGCCTTGCGCCAGGAGGGCGTGGACACACGGTGTGTGCAGCGCATTGATGCGCCGACCACCTTGGGCCTCGTCGGGCTGGATGCGCACGGCGTGCCGTCGTATGCCTTCTATGGCGAGGGCGCGGCAGACCGCCTGCTGACGGTGAATGTTCTCAACGATGTGCCCGAACAGACCCGTCTGCTTCAATTCGGCTCGTATGCCATGGTGGTCGAGCCCACCGCCTTGACCTTGCGCGCGCTGATCGAGCGCACGCACGAGCGAAGGGCGCAACTGATCGCCTACGACCCCAACGTGCGTCTGAACGTCGAGCCGTCGCTGGACCGCTGGCGCGAGACCCTGGCTTGGATGCTCCCTCGTACGCAACTCCTCAAGGTGAGCGAGGAAGACCTTGGCCTGCTGCGTCCCGGCAGTGACCCGGAATCACTCGCACGCGAGGCGCTGTCAAAGGGCGTGTCGATGGTCGTGGTGACACGAGGCGGACTCGGCGCCCTGGCATGGACCGCCGACGGTGCAAGGGCAGAGGTTGGCGCGACACCGGTTCGTCTTGTCGACACCGTGGGCGCAGGCGACACCTTCCAAGCGGCCTTGCTCACCTGGCTGGCCGAGCACGACGCCCTGAGCGACATGCGCCTGCGCGCCCTCCACGCGGAGGCTTTGCACGACGCGCTGGCCTTTGCAAGCAAGGCCGCCGCCCTGACCTGTTCGCGTCGAGGCGCTGACCTGCCGCGTCGGGCGGAATTGTCCTGACCCTTTCAAGACGGAGCATCTTCCACCGCCGCCGTCCCTTCGACCCCCTAATTCAAAGAAGGACATTTGGCGCGCGCCTGCGCAGACTGGCGGGGAGCGCGGCGGCTTTCCTCAAGAAGCACGCCGCACTTGCGGCTTCGCGCCCGGCGGACAGGCCGGACGCTTCGCACGCGCGCGGCCGTCACACGAACGCATGGCCGGGCAGCCGGGTGATATCAGCACAGAAAGCCAACACCGCCAACGCCTTCAGCCTTGATGGACTCGCCTTGTCGACCGCCAACCTCTACTCCGCCGTGCAGCCCGGAGGCAGCCTGTATGGCCTGCAGCACAGCAACCCGGTCGATACGGGCGTGGCCTACGGTGGCAGCTCGGCCAACTACGGGCAGGCCAACGACCCGATGGGCGGCAAGCGGATCGGCGGAGTAAACGTCTTCGGCGGTGGCCTGGCGCTGTACGACGCCAGCCGGCATGTGGTCGGCGCGGTGGGCCTGAGCGGCGATACCTCGTGTGCCGATCACATGATCGCCTGGCGCGTGCGAAACCTGTTGCAGCTCGACTACCTGAACACGGTCGGTGGGGTCAGCGGTGATCCCACCCGTCCCGACAACATCATCTATGACTTGAACAGCCCGCATCCGAGCGGCTTCGGCCACCCGACCTGCATCAACACCGCGAACCAGACGACCCTGCCCGTCGTCCATTGAATTTGAAGCAGACATGAGCTCGGGGCCTCGGCCTTCGAGCTCGTGTGACTTCAGAAGCGGCGGTGCGCCAGCGCGGGAAGTTGCGCCCGCACACTGTCCAGACGCTCGCGCCGCATCTCGGCCACCACCACGCCCTCGCCTTCGGACTGCATCGCCAGCACCTCGCCCCA
>DASTGE010000584.1:0-4935 GCA_035719405.1 Burkholderiaceae bacterium | reverse complement strand
ATTGCGAGACCGTTGAAGATCGGGTCGTCGAGGATGAAGAAGGCGCCCAGCATCGCGGCCAGGCCGGTCAGCACGATGGGCTGCGCGCGGGTGGCGGCCGAGCGCACCACGGCTTGCGCCAGCGGCATGCCGGCATCGACTTGCAGCCGGATGAAGTCCACCAGCAGGATCGAATTGCGCACGATGATGCCGGCCAGCGCGATCATGCCGATCATGCTGGTGGCGGTGAATTGCGCGCCGAGCAGCGCATGCCCCGGCATCACGCCGACGATGGTGAGCGGGATCGGCGCCATGATGATGAGCGGCGTGAGGTACGAGCCGAACTGCGCCACCACCAGCAGGTAGATCAGCACCAGGCCGACGGCGTAGGCAGCGCCCATGTCGCGGAAGGTCTCGTAGGTGATCTGCCATTCACCGTCCCACTTGACGGCGTAGTCGCGCCACGCGTCCGCGGGCTGGCTGATGAAGCGCTCGCCCAGATGTCCGCCGCCCGGCGTCTGGATCGCGGCCAGCGCATCGCGCATGCGGAACATGCCGTAGAGCGGACTGTCGAGCCGCCCCGCCATGTCGCCGACGACGTAGTTCACCGGCAGCAGATCCTTGTGGTAAATCGGCTGCTCGCGCTCGGTGTCGCTCACGGTCACCAGCTCGCGGATCGGCACGAGCTGGCCGCGCGCGCCGCGCACCGCGAGCTGCAGCAGCGCGTCGATCTCGCCTTGCGCGTCGGCCGGCAGCTGCAGCACGGCCGCCGCGGGGTACTTGCTCTCGTCATGCAGCCAGGCCGCGGCCTCGCCGGCGAGGCCGGCACGCAGCGTGCTCACGATCGCCTGCTGCGGCACGCCCTGCAGGGCCGCCTTGCGCCGGTCCACCAGCAGCAGCTTGCGCGGCGCCTCGGCGATGCTGCTGTCGTCGACGTCGACCACGCCCGGGGTGCGCTCGAACACGGCGCGCACGGCTTTCGCGACGTCACGCCGGCCCGCCGGCTCAGGTCCATACACTTCGGCGACGATCGGCGACAGCACTGGCGGGCCCGGCGGCACCTCCACCACCTTCACGTTGGCGCCGTAACGTTGGCCTATCGCCTGCAGCGGCGGGCGCAGGCGCGTGGCAATGGCATGGCTCTGCTCGCGGCGGTGGTGCTTGTCCACGAGGTTTACCTGCAGGTCGCCCACCTCGCCGCCCGCGCGCAGGTAGTACTGGCGCACCAGCCCGTTGAAGTTGATGGGCGCGGCGGTGCCCGCGTACGCCTGGTAGTCGACGACCTCGGGCTGCCGCGCCAGCAGCGCGCCCAGCTCGCGCAGCACGGCGGCCGTCTTCTCCACAGGCGTACCGGCAGGCATGTCGATGACGACCTGCAGCTCGGACTTGTTGTCGAAGGGCAGCATCTTCAGCACGACGAGGCCGACCATGGGCAACGCGATTGACAGCGCGATGAGACAGGCAACCGCGGCGGACAGCAGCGCGCGATGGCGTGCGCCGCGACGCGCGTCGAGCAGCGGGCGGAAGATGCGCTCGAACAGTGGCTCGAGTCGGGCGCCGAGCCCCGGCCGCGCAGTGCCGTGCGCGTGCGGCGAATGCGGCATCCACAGCCGCGCGAGCCACGGCGTAACGACGAAAGCGATGGCCAGCGACAGCAACATGCCCATGCTCGCATTGATCGGGATCGGGCTCATGTAGGGTCCCATCAACCCGGAGACGAAGGCCATGGGCAGCAGCGCCGCGATCACCGTCAGCGTGGCGAGGATGGTGGGCCCGCCGACTTCGTCGACCGCGCCGGGGATGAGTTCGGCGAGGCGCTTGCCGGAATGCAGCGCCTGGTGGCGGTGAATGTTCTCCACCACCACGATCGCGTCGTCCACGAGGATGCCGATCGAGAAGATGAGCGCGAACAGCGACACGCGGTTCAGCGTGAACCCCCAGGCCCAGGACGCGAACAGCGTGACAGTGAGCGTGAGGATGACCGCGCTGCCCACAATGGCCGCCTCGCGGCGCCCGAGCGCCAGAAACACCAGCGCGACGACGGAGGCGGTCGCGAACAACAGCTTCTGGATGAGTTTCTTCGCCTTGTCGTTGGCAGTCGCACCGTAGTTGCGTGTCTCGGCCACCTGCACGTCGTGCGGGATCACGGTGTTGCGCAAAATGTCGACCCGCCGCATCACGCCGTCGGCCAC
The DNA here is from genome assembly GCA_035719405.1 of Burkholderiaceae bacterium. Taxonomy (GTDB): domain Bacteria; phylum Pseudomonadota; class Gammaproteobacteria; order Burkholderiales; family Burkholderiaceae_C; genus CAMLIZ01. The sequence continues at coordinate 2,764 of DASTGE010000584.1, read as the reverse complement.
GTCGATCGCGTTCTCGCCCGGCTTCTTGGTGACCTGGATCGTCACGGCGGGGTACTCGCCGCCCTGCGGACCCGCCACGCCGTGCCACACGTACCGCTGCGCGGGCTGTGGGCCGTCGAGCACGGCGGCCACGTCCTGCAGGAATACCGGCCGGTCGCCCCGCGCGGCGACGACGATCTCGCCCACATCGCGCGCGTCGCGCAGGAAGGGACCCGCCTCGAGCGCAACGGCACGGTTGCCACCGATCAGCTCACCAAGGGGCAGCCCCGCGTTGGCCGACTGCAGAGCCCGGCGCACGTCAGCGACCGTGACGCCTGCGCCGGCCAGCCGCGCCGGGTCCATCTCCACACGCACCGCGCGTCCAGGGCCGCCCAGTGTCGCGACCTCGCGCGTGCCGGGCACGCGCTTCAGGTCCGCCTCGACGCTGTGTGCCACGCGCTCGAGAGCATAGGCGGCCGTGTCCGCGCTCTTCGTGAACAGCGTCAGCGTGAGGATCGGCACGTCGTCGATGCCCTTCGGCTTGATGAGGGGCTCGCCCACGCCGAGCCCCTCGGGCAGCCAGTCGGCGTTCGCGTGGACCGTGTCGTACAGGCGCACCAGCGCCTCGGTGCGAGGCACGCCCACCTTGAACTGGACCGTGATCACCGCCAGGCCCGGCCGCGAAAGCGACATCACATGCTCGATCCCGGCGATCTGCGACAGCACCTGCTCGGCGGGCGTGGCCACCATCTGCTCCACGTCGCTCGCCGATGCGCCGGGGAACGGGATCAGCACGTTTGCCATGGTCACGTTGATCTGCGGCTCCTCCTCGCGAGGCGTGACCAGCACCGCGAAGACGCCCAGCAGCAGCGCCACCAGGGCGAGCAACGGCGTGATCTGTGCGGACTGGAAATACGCCGCGATTCGGCCAGAGATGCCGAGCCGGGCGTGGGTGGGTGTCATGCCGTGCCTTCCGTCAGCGCGCGCGTGCCGCCGCTTGAGGATCGAGTGCGACGCGGTCGCCGACGGCGACGCCGCTCAACACCTCGACCGTGTCGCCACGGGCGCGACCCAGCCGCACCTGACGCAGGAGCGGCCGGCCGTCGGCACCGACGACGTACACACCCGCCAGCTCCGCGCGCCGCACGATGGCGCTGGTCGGCACAAAGATGCGGCCGTCGTCCCCGCTGGCGCCCGGCAGCCACGCCCGGGCGAACATACCCGGCGCGACCCCGCGCAGGCCCGGCGGCAGGTCCAGGCGCAGCTCGAGCGTATGAGTGGAGGGGTCCACCGTGGGCAGCCACTGCACCTTTACGGGGTTGATGCGACCAGGCACGGCACCGGGCACCTCGGCTTGCGCCCCCGCACCGGCCTGCGCGCGCGCGGCCACGGTCTGGGGCACGGGCGTGCTGACGCGCAAGGCGCCGGGATCGTACAGCGTCAGCAGCGGACGGCCGGGCATCGCCATGTCGCCGAGGACAACATCGACCTCGGCCACGACGGCGCCATACGGCGCGCGCACGACATAGAAGCCGGATTGCGTGCGCGCCGCCCCGGCACTGGCGAGCTGCGCATCGGCCTGCGCGCGCGCGGTCTTGTACTGCGCCTCGGCACGGTCCAGCGCCGCGCGGCTGATGTAGCCCCTGTCGAAGAGCTGCTTCTGCCGCTCGAACTCGCGACTCGCCTCGTCGCGCGAGGCGCGTGCGGCCTGAACCTGGGCGTGGCCGGCAGCGGCTGCCTGCTCGGCGGCACGCGCGTCAAGGCGCATCAGCACCTGCCCGGCCTTCACCATGTCGCCAGCCTTCACGTCCAGCGCGACGACCGCCCCTGGCACCTGTGCGGCGAGCACGGTCTGACGCACGGCCTGCACCACCCCGTCGTAAGGGGTGGCGTCGCCCGCGGCGCCCGCGCGTACCACCACGCTGGCCAAGGGCGCCCCGGGCGCGTCGGCGGGGGCCTCGGACGCGATAACGGCCGGCACCGCCGCGGCGGAGAGCACCATGCTCAACGCGAAGCGAGCCATCCGATGCGGCTGCGTTTCCTGCCACGACCCCATTAGACTTGCCCCTGCTACTCAGCCAGCCCGTTCTGTCATCATCAGCACGACAAGACAAAACTTAACCGGCTGAAGACCGAGGGACGTTGATTGCCGTCAAGCGGCCGATTCAACGGCGTGGATCGCAGTCAAGCGAAAGCCCGCGGGTTCAATCGCGTCGGTTGAACCGCTGGGCCATATGGACAGATCGACGGGGACTTGAGAACAGCAGACGCTGAATCGTCCGCACATGGGCATCATGTCTTGCCTCGAGCGTCGTGCATAGCAGGAGGCCGGGACGATGGCTACCTTGCATTGGACGATCAGCGTGAATAGGCGGTGGTTGTTTCCTGGAACTGTTTCCGGCCAGGTCGCCTTCTGCCACGGGAACTGGCGCCATGCCCTCGCCATCTCCGGGATGCGGACATGTTGGCGCCGACCGAAATTTGACCCACTTGTGAAGGTTGTGCCGATCGAAATTTGACCCAGGTGTTCGACCTACCCTGCTGCTTTTTAGTGCAGCGGGGGAAGCAAGGAGTGATCACCATGGCCATGATTGGCAAGATCAGGCGGATGCATTTCCGTGACAAGAAGACGGTGCGCGAGATTGCGCGTGCGACGAGCCTGTCGCGCAACACGGTGCGCAAGTACCTGAGGGTTCAGCAGGTCGAGGAGCCACGGTACCGGCGAGCGGGCGGGCTGACCAAGCTGAGTCCGTTTCACGAGACGGTGACGCAGGCGCTGAAGGCT
>DASTGE010000583.1:0-3990 GCA_035719405.1 Burkholderiaceae bacterium | reverse complement strand
GAGAAGATGCCGTAGTGGCCCGCGCCCTCCACGTCGTAGTGGAACTGCCGGTCTTTGGGAATGCCGGTGCACAGATCGTGGGCGGCGCGCGTCTGGCCCGCACCGGAGATGTCGTCCAACTCGCCTTCGATGGTCAGCAGCGACGTGGTCGTAACGTCCCTCGGACGTACGAGTTCGCCACGCACTCGCCAGGTACCGTTGACCAGCGCGAAATCCTGGAACACCGTTTTGATGGTGTCGAGGTAGTACTCGGCTGCGATGTCGAGCACTGCGTTGTACTCGTCGTAGAACTGCCTGTGCGACTCGGCATTGTCTTCATCGCCCCGCACCAGGTCGAGGAAGTAGTCGTAGTGCGAGGAGAGATGGCGATCCGGGTTCATCGCCACGAAGCCGCTGTGCTGCAGGAAGCCCGGGTACACGCGGCGGGACGCGCCTGGGTAGTTGGGCGGCACGCGGTAGATCACGTTGGCCTCGAACCACTCGTAGCTCTTGTTCATCGCGAGGTTGTTGACCGCCGTGGGCGACTTGCGGGCATCGATCGGGCCGCCCATCATCGTGGCGGTGAGCGGGGTCGACTCGCCACGGCTTGCCAGCAGCGAGATCGCCGCGAGGACCGGCACGGTCGGCTGGCATACCGAGATGACATGGACTCTGGGCCCGATGTAGCGGATGAACTCCTGGACGTACTGCACGTAGTCGTCCAGATGAAACGGCCCTGCCTCGATCGGTACCATCCGGGCGTCCGTCCAGTCGGTGATGAACACCTTGTGGTCCTGGAGAAGGCTCTTGACGGTGTCTCGCAGCAGCGTCGAGTGATGGCCGGAAAGGGGGGCGACGACGAGAACCACGGGCTGGCCCTTCATCTTCGAAAGGGCTTCAGCGTTGTCGGTAAAGCGCTTGAAGCGCAGCAGTCGGCAGAACGGCTTTTCGATCGCGACCTGCTCCTGCACCGCGACCTCTCTACCTCCGACGAGCGCCTTCGTGATGTTGAACTCCGGCTTCTCGTACTCCTTGGCCAGGCGGTGCAGCAGGTCGAATCCCGCTGAAATCCGCTGAGCCATCGGCGTGTGCGTGAAGGGCGAGAGCGGGTGGTTGTAGAGCTTGGACGATGCACTCGCGAATTCCGCGAAAGGTGCCATCAATGCCCGCTGCGTTTCGTAGAGCTGGTACAGCATGAGGATTCTTTCAGGAAAAGAAGTCGGTCAGGCCCGCGGCACGTCCGCTCTTGTTTGGGAAATGTGACACGAAGGTTTGTGCGGTGCAACAGACAATGTTACGCCTCGAAACGAGCGTGGCTCTTACAACACGCATATCGCCCAAAACTCGCTGAACCTTAGTTCGGTTTACGAACCACCGGCCGCTTCGTGACTCCCTGGCAATAAAAAAGCCCGGACACTTCCGGGCTCGTGAAAACGACACGCGATCAAAGTACCTTCACGATGGAGGACACGACGTAGTCGATGTTCCTGCTGTTGAGCGCGGCGACGCAAATCCGGCCTGAGTCGACCCCATAGACCCCGAACTCGTTGCGTAGCCGCTCCATCTGAGGCTTGGTCAAGCCCGAATAGCTGAACATGCCCTTCTGGCGCGCCACGAAGCCGAAGTCTTCCTTGACGCCGGCTGCGGCGAGCTTGGCGACAAGTTCCTCGCGCATCAATTTGATCCGCACGCGCATACCGGCCAGTTCCTCTTCCCACAACTTGCGAAGCGCGGGCGTCGCGAGGACCTGTGCAACGACTTGCGCGCCGTGGATGGGCGGGTTGGAGTAATTGGTGCGAATAAGAACCTTCAGTTGGCTCAGCACGCGCCCCGCCTCGTCCTTGTCCTGGCAGAGCACGCTCAGGGCGCCGACCCGTTCGCCGTAGAGGGAAAAGCTCTTCGAGAACGACGTCGAAACCAGGAAGTCGACGCCCGCGCCAAGAAAGCTCCGGACGGCGAGACCGTCCTCCTCGATGCCCTCGCCGAACCCCTGGTACGCCATGTCGAGGAAGGCGACGAGACCGCCGGCCTTGACCGCATCCACCACCTGCGCCCATTGGGTTTGCTGGAGGTCATAGCCGGTGGGGTTGTGGCAGCAGGCATGGAGGACGACGATCGTCCCCGCAGGCGCGCTGCGCAGGGTGGCGAGCATGGCTTCGAAATCGATGCCATGACGGCTCGCGTCGTAGTACGGGTAGGTCTCGACTTGAAAGCCGGCGTTGGTGAACAACGCACGGTGGTTTTCCCAGCTTGGATCGCTGATCAACACCTTGGCTGACGGGTTGACCCTCTTGAGGAAATCGGCGCCGATCTTCAGGCCGCCCGTGCCCCCCAACGCCTGCACCGTCGCGACTCGGCCCGATTGCACCGCCTCGCTGTCATCTCCAAACACGAGCCACTGCACCGCCTTGTCGTACGCGGCAATGCCGTCGATCGGCAGGTAGCCGCGGGGCTTGGGCGCCTCAAGCATCTGCCGCTCGGCTGCCACTACGCACTTCAGCAGCGGAAGTTTGCCGTCGTCGTCGTAATACACGCCGACTCCGAGGTTGACCTTTGCGGGATTCGGATCGGAGGCGAACTGCTCGCTCAGACCCAGGATGGGGTCGCGCGGGGCCAATTCAATGGCGTCGAACAGCGACATGTAGCTCTTTCTCGTCAGGTGGCGTGGGCGTGAAGGGTGCGATAACCTGTTCAGGTTCGCCCGCTGAATTCTAGTCGCACCTTTTCAGGGATATCCCCATGTCGTCCGAAGTCCCCAAGGGCGAGTTCGTGCAGTTTCCGGACTCTCCGTTCCAGTTGTTCCAGCCCTATCTGCCGTCGGGGGACCAACCGTCCGCCATCGAGCAACTGGTCGATGGCATGCATGACGGCCTCAGCTACCAGACATTGTTGGGCGTCACCGGCTCGGGCAAGACCTTCACAATGGCCAACGTCATTGCCCGCCTCGGCCGGCCTGCCATCGTCTTTGCGCCGAACAAGACGCTGGCCGCGCAGCTGTACAGCGAGTTCCGCGAGTTCTTCCCGAAGAACGCCGTGGAGTATTTCGTCAGCTACTACGACTATTACCAGCCCGAAGCGTACGTCCCGCAGCGCGACCTGTTCATCGAGAAGGACAGCTCGATCAACGATCACATCGAGCAGATGCGCCTGTCGGCCACAAAGAGCATTCTGGAGCGGCGCGACGTCGTGATTGTGGCCACGGTGAGCGCGATCTACGGCATCGGCAAGCCCGAAGACTACACGCAGATGCGGCTCATCATGCGCGTGGGCGACAGGATCGGCCAGCGCGACCTCATCGCGCAGCTGATCCGCATGCAGTACACGCGCAACGAGATCGACTTCGGCCGGGGGACGTTTCGCGTGCGTGGCGACACGATCGACGTCTTCCCCGCAGAGCACTCCGAGCTGGCCGTGCGCATCGAGCTGTTCGACGACGAGATGGAGTCGCTGGCGTTGCTGGACCCGCTCACCGGTCGCATCCGCCAGAAGGTGCCTCGCTTCGTCGTGTATCCGTCGAGCCATTACGTGACACCGCGCGAGCAGGTGCTCAATGCCATTGAGGGCATCAAGGAGGAGTTGCGCTGGCGGCTCGACGAGCTGGTGAAGGCCGGCAAGCTGGTCGAGGCGCAACGGCTGGAGCAGCGGACGCGCTTCGATCTGGAGATGCTGCAGGAGGTCGGCCACTGCAAAGGCATCGAGAACTACACGCGCCATCTGTCTGGTGCGGCTCCCGGCGACCCGCCGCCGACGCTGGTCGATTATTTGCCGAAAGACGCAACCATGTTCCTGGACGAGAGCCATGTGCTCATCGGCCAACTTGGCGGCATGTACAACGGAGACCGTGCCCGCAAGGAGGTGTTGGTCGAGTACGGCTTCCGGCTGCCAAGCGCGCTCGACAATCGGCCGCTCAAGTTCGCCGAGTTCGAGCGCAAGATGAGACAGGCAATTTTCGTTTCCGCAACGCCGGCCGCCTATGAGCAGGAGCACGCGGGGCAAGTCGTCGAACAGCTT
>DASTGE010000582.1:0-2631 GCA_035719405.1 Burkholderiaceae bacterium | reverse complement strand
GTCGAGTTCGATGGCCGCGAGGTGCGCTATCCGTGGGGTGAACTGGACGAGTTGTCGCTTTGCTATGCCACCACCATCCACAAGTCGCAGGGCTCGGAGTATCCGGCCGTGGTGATCCCCATCACGACGCAGCATTACCTGATGCTTCAACGCAACCTGGTCTACACCGGCATCACACGGGGCAAGCGCCTCGTCGTGCTGGCAGGGCAGAAGCGGGCGCTGGCGATGGCGGTCAAGGGCCGGACATCGGGGCGCCGATGGTCCAAGCTGCGCGAGCGGCTGGCTTGATGGGTGATGCATTGGAAGAGGCCCCATGTGATCTCCGGCGAACCTGAACGCATGCTGCGCCGCCTGCTCGAATTCGTGAACGACGAACAGCAGGCGGGCCAGCGCAGGCTGCTCGAAATCTGGGACCGTCGACTCGACAACAAGCTTGCCACGGGCTGGACGCAGCGCTTCACACGGATCGAACGGGGCGACGATGCCGGGACGCTGCGTGCATGGCTCGACGAAGGCGACAACGAATCACGCTTTCGTGAGGGCGACATGCTTGTGCTGCACACCGGTCGCCCGGTGGAGGACATGCTGGCGCGAGGGCTGGTGCTGGAGTCCGAGGAGGATGAGTGCTGGTTGCTGCGAGGCCCGGGGCGCAAGCTCGTTCAGGTGCTGCATGAGTGCGAATCGCGGCCTTGTTATGCCGATGCCGATGCCATCGATCTGTCCGGTCATCAACGTCAGGCGATCGAGGAGATCGCCGCGTCGCGCATCGGCCGCGAGATCGTGCTGCCGCTCTTGAGCGGCGAGATGCAACTGACGTTTCGGCCGCAGGATGTCGAACGTGCCGAGGGGATGGCGCGCGACAGAGGCTTCAACGCAAAGCAGGCCGAAGCGGTCGGCCTGGCCTACGGTGCCGATCGGCTTGCCTGCATCCAGGGGCCGCCAGGCACCGGAAAAAGCGCGGTGCTGGCGCTCATTGCGCGGCTGCTGGTGGAACGTGGCGAGCGCGTGCTGGTCACTTCGCACACGCACATGGCGATCAACAATGTGCTCAACAAGATCGGCGCCGAAGGTGTGACCGCGGTCAAGATCGGGCGACACGCGCAATGCAAGGGGCTGGACGACCGCATCGCGCGCCATGAGAGCCTGTCTGACTGGGACGACCGGCCGAGCGGCGGCTACGTGATCGGCGCAACGCCCTATGCCACCTGCACCTCGCGCCTCGAAGGGTGCGAATTCGACACCGTCCTGTTCGACGAGGCCAGCCAGATCACCGCGCCCCTGGCGTTGATGGCGATGCGAAAGGGCAAGCGATATGTCTTCGTCGGCGATCATCGGCAACTGCCGCCGGTGATGCTGTCCCGCTCGGTGCTCGACAAGGATTCGATGTCCGCCTTCGCGGCGCTGACGGCGCGGGGCCAGGACCATGTCGTGATGCTCGAGGAAACATATCGCATGAACCGCTCGCTTGCCATGTGGCCGAGCCGCATGTACTACGACGGCCGCCTGCATGCTGCGCAGGCCAACAGCGGCCGAAGGCTGCGATTGCACGAAGTGCCGGATCAATTGAGCGTGGCGCTTGATCCGGAAATGCCCGCCGTGTTTGTTCCCACTGTCGATCGCACGGCCCGCACGCGCAATGTTCGCGACGCTGCACTTGTCGCGAAATCGTGTGCGGCGGCAGTCGCGGGCGGAATTGCACCGCCGGACATTGGCATCGTCACGCCCTATCGAGCGCAGGGGCGGGCCGTTCGGCAGCAATTGCGCACGATGCTCGGCCCGGCTCGGGCCGAGCAGATTGTTGCCGATACAGTCGAGCGGATGCAGGGGCAGGAACGGGAAATGGTTGTGCTGTCGCTCGCAACCGGGGACGAAGTCTTCCTGGCCGCCGTCGCCGAATTCTTCTTCCAGCCGCAAAGACTCAACGTGTCGATCACACGCGCGCGCAGCAAGCTCATCGTCATCGGGCCCGACCCATCGCGCCTGCCCGAGCACGAAGAGGAGGCGGTAAGGCGCTGGATTGCGGAGTACGCCGATCTTGCGGCGTCGATGAAGCGCGTGGACCTGTAGGGAAGGGCATGGCGACCTTCATTCCCGAATGGAAAACCGCGTCGGCGCGCGAGATCCAGATCAAACGGGTGCTCGATGCGCTCGGCGACGACTACGTGGTGCGGCGCCCAGTGCGTGCAGGTTGCCCAGCGGCTCTCTTCGTTCAGCACAAGACTTTGGGGTGGATGGCGATCGCGGTATCGACGGCCACATTCGAAGAGGTCGATGGCGGCCAGCTCTTCGTGTCCGAGCAACGCGAGGGATTTGAAAACCTTGTCGCAACGTTGCAGCCCGACATGCCCTCGCTCATCGTGATGTGGTCATGCTCGACAGAGGCGGCGCGGGCGCTGAACCGCCAGTTCGTCGGATGCTGTGGCGCGCGCATCGTCTCTCGCGACCAATTCACTTCGATCGGGCCCAAGCTCATTGCAGGGATGCTCGCGCCGGTGACGGCGGCCGTCGAGCATGCGCTGCTCGGCACCTACTTTCCGGAGATCGAGATCCCGTTGGCCTGCACGACCCGCGGCGTTCTCCGTCGCGACAACTCGGCCGGCCTGCCGCGCTTCTTTCTTGACCCCGACCAGG
>DASTGE010000581.1:0-3239 GCA_035719405.1 Burkholderiaceae bacterium | reverse complement strand
TATGTACAGAACGCGCTGTACATCTGCATGAATCCTTTGGTCCCCCAGACGGGACCGAACGCCGAGAAGCTCGTGGGCATGGCGCGCGAGAGCGCCGCGGCGGGCGAGATCGACCCGATCGAACACATCGCGGACGACCGGCTGTACATCTTCACCGGCAGCAAGGACGAGGTGGTCTATTCCGATGTGGTCGACCGCACCCGGCGCTTCTATGAACTGCTCGGCGTCCCTCCAGAAAGGATTGCCTATCACCACACCGTGCCCGCCGGACATTCCATCATCACCGACAACCCCGAGGATTCGCCGCTGGCTGCGAACGAGCCGCCTTACATCAATTACGGCGGCTTCATGCAGTCCCATCAGATCCTCGAACACCTGTACGGGCCGCTGAAGCCACCTTCTGAACAGTTGAGCGGCAAGCTGATCCGGTTCGACCAGACCGAGTTTTTCGGCAACGAACCGCGCGCGAGCATGAGTCCTTTCGGCTATGCCTATGTCCCGCGATCCGTGGCCGAAGGTGCTTCCGCCAGGGTGCACATCGTGCTGCATGGCTGCAAGCAAGGCTACGCGTACGTGAACTACGTGAACGGCCGCCCCGACGTCCGCAACGTGCCGCCCTACGGCACGCGATACATCACGAGCACGGGCTACAACCAGATCGCCGACAGCAACGACATCATCGTGCTGTATCCGCAGGCCCAGGGCACGGACAACGGCACCACTCAAAACCCCGACGGCTGCTGGGACTGGTGGGGCTACAGCAGCCTGAGCGCCGAGAAGCCGGACTACTACACCCGACACGGAATTCAGATCAAGGCCATCCACGACATGCTGAACCGGCTGGGCGGTTGATCGGCAGCCGGCCCCCCGCCCACTGCAACACCAGGGAGAACACGAATGGGAAGATCTTCGGCAGATCCTGAAACCACCGTCGAAGCGGCCACGGACGCTTTGCACACCCTTCAGAGTGCTGCGCTTGGCCCCAAAACGCTCGCCCGCGGCTTCAAGCTGCAGTTGCTGCTGGGTCAGGCCACCATGCGGGCGGTGGCGCACGGCATGACCACGGCAGCCGTCCTGCCCCTGCGTCCCGAGCCAGAAACCTTGAATGAGCTGATGGCATTGCAGCAGGCGGTGATGCAGCGGATCGCCGACCAGCAGAAGGGCTGGCTGGAAGGCTGCGCCGCACTTGCGGAAGAGCGCGGCCGCATCAAGGAAGCCAACACGCTGTCGAAGTTCGTCGAGCAGGAATACAACCTGTTCGCGAATTTCGGAGCGCTCGTGGCCGACCAGATGTCGCAGTGGGCCGGCCTGGTGGAAAACACGCAGGTCGACTACGGCTACTGGATCGCACAGCAGGCACAGCAGGAGGCAGGGCAGGCGCAAGAGGCGATGGCTGGCTGATCAGCCTCCGCTTAACGTCCAGCCTGCTCGCTTGAGGGACTGAAAGGGCGTATGCCGGCCATGGGCGCAACAGCTGGCTGGGAGCTTGGCGCCGCTGTCGCTTGACCGCCATTGCCTGCAGGCTTCAGGCGGCTCGCGAAGTCCTCGATCTCACCGGCAAGCTTCTCGGCGAGCCCGAGTGCGCATGCCACCAGCCACGAGCCCGTGTTGCCATCGTCGCTGCTTTCCTCGTCGAGGAAATGGTCTGCAGCACGAACGGCAGCGTGCAACTGATGGGCTCGCGTGCGCAACGCCTGCAGCCCCTTGGACAGTGCCCCCTCCGGGGGGCGCTGCTTCCATCCTCGGGCGATGCTGTCGAGTTCGACCGTCACGTCGCCGGCAAGATCGAGCGCGCAGGAGATCAGCCAGGCGCCGGTGTCATGGTCTTCGGCTGCTTCGAGCGTGAGGAACCGATCTGCGGCATAGACGACGGCGCGAAGCTGATGACCGGTGGCGCCCAGGCTGCGCAGTGCGCCATATGCGTCCCCGGGCTGTACAGCGGGCGTACCTCCGGCGGAAGCGGAGCCGGCCGCCGCTGGATTGACCGGGCCCAGCGGCACGCTGGAGAGTCTGTCCTCGGGCATCGACCACCTCTGTCGTGACCGGCGGGGGGTGGGGCGACCGGCCCTCTGTTGTGTGCGGAAGGAACGACCTGAATTCGAGCGCCTTCAGGCGGCGCCGGGGTATCGGTGTGTTACCGCATCTGTCCCGCGCACCGCGCTGCTTCAGTCCAGGTCGTCGCCCTCGTCGGGCTCCTCGTCGTCGGCGACCGCCTCATCTGGCCGCTCGGCTTCCAGGGCCTCGATTTCGGCCGCAAGCGCTTCGTCGTCTTCGCTCAAGCCTCCCTCTACGTGATCGGGCGTGATGTCTGGCGCGTCACGAGTCAACGTGTCGCGGCCCGCCTCGGCGCGCTCGCCGGTACCACCGGAGTCGGTGTCCGCGTCGAGGTTGGCGTCGCCGATATCCGCACCGGCGCCCGGAGCGCGGCGGATGTCATCGTTCGAGCCGCCGTCGAAGCCGAGGTCATCGGTCTCCACTGCGCCGACCGCCCCGGTGAGGTCGCTGCCGCTGTCAGAAGTGTCGCTCGGCCCCAGCAGATCAGTGCTGGTGCCCTTGGCGCGCTGGGCCGCACGTTCGCCGCCGAGCAAGGGACTCGTTGCCATCGTCTGACTCCTGGTCTGGAACATGGCACGCGGCAAGCATCGTGCCGATCGTGACCGGCGATTCCGGTGTAAGCGACGGCGCGCCGCGCAGCCCGATTCAATACGCGTCGATGTTTCCCGTGACCGGCAAGACGATCCCCGTGATGTAAGCGGCGCATACAGGTGCCGCGAGGAACACATAGGCCGGCGCCAGTTCCTCGGGTTGTGCCGGGCGCTTGAAGACGGTGTCCTTGCCGAACTGAGCGACCTTGTCAGCGGGTTGGTCCGCGGGATTGAGGGGAGTCCAGACCGGTCCCGGCGCCACCGCATTGATGCGGATGCCCTTCTCGCTCAGGTTCTGTGCGAGAGACTTCGTGAAGGCATGGATCGCACCCTTGGTGGTTGCATAGTCGAGCAGCTTCGGGCTGCCGCGCAGGCCCACGACCGAGCCCGTGTTGATGATCGAGCTGCCCGCCTTGAGGTGCGGCACGGCCGCCCGTGCCATATGGAAGTAGCCGCCGACGTTGGTGCGCAGCGTCTCGTCGAACCGCTCTTCCGTGATGTCTTCGATCGACTGCGCGTGCTCCTGGAAGGCGGCGTTATTGACCAGGATGTCCAGGCGGCCCAACTCCTTGACGCAGCGCTCGACGGCGTCCT
>DASTGE010000580.1:0-3939 GCA_035719405.1 Burkholderiaceae bacterium | reverse complement strand
GAGCGAACGGCGTCCGCGTGGGCTTCTTCATCCAGCTGGGCTATCCCGGGGAGGGCCTGGACGAATTGCTCGCCACTCGCCGGCTGATCGAGAACGCGCGGCCCGACGAGATCGGCGTCAGTGTGGCCTACCCGTTGCCGGGCACCCCCTTTCATGAGCAGGTCCGCGAGCAACTGGGCGCAAAGACGCACTGGGACGACAGCGGTGATCTTGCATTGATGTTTCAGGGCACCTTCAACTCGGAGTTCTATCGCCAGGTCCGCGACCTGCTGCATGAGCAGGTCGATCTGGCAAGGCCGGATGGCGAGGTGTCGGCCGACAGGCATCGGCTGGCCCGCGTGTCCTTGCACCAGCGTTGGGACAAGCTGATCGCCAGTGCGTCGCACGACCAAGCCGGCCAAGGCCATCCGGCGCTCATGAAATGAGGTGTCCCTCAAGCAACGCACGCAGCCTGGCGGCTGCCTCTTGCGGATGCGCGCCACGTCGGAGCACGTAAGCGTGCAACCCCGACGCCTGCTCGACGAAGAGTGGCCATCCAGGCTGGTGCGCGGCATAGGGCTGGCTGCTGACCAGGCGCGAACGCGATTGATCCGGCTGCAGCGGGGTCAGCAACCCGGCGTCGCCAGCCGGCTCCTTGCTGACGAAGACGATGTGCGCCAGCGTCAATGGCTCGTGCGCCAGCGTGGCCCAGTCCTGGCGAAGATCGATCTCGTATTTCTGTTCGCCGCTGCGACGAAGGATGACGGGGGAGTTGCGGAAACTGGCTCTGAGATCAAGCGACGTGTCGTCGTCGAGAAAGTCCAGCGCATCGAAGCGCAGGTGGAGAAAGTTCGTCACGCCCGTGGTCTTCAAACTTCGTGGTGTCACGAAGGCAGCGTCCTCGGTGAGGAAATCCAGCCCCTGCAGCATGCACTGCAGGGCCAGAGTGGATTTTCCCGCACCGCTTTCGCCGATCAGCAGGACGCCCCTGCCCCGCACCCCGACACAGGCAGCATGCAGAGGCATGAGGCCTTGGGCCCTGGAGGCCAGCGTGAAGACGACGAACTCGATCAGCTCGTAGCGCGCGTGGTAGGGAAATCGCAGCAGCTCCCTCGAGATCGCGACCAGGCCGCGGCGCGCCGCGGGAACGGCCAGGGCCATGTTTGTCGCGTCCATCACGACGCCCAGAATGCCCGCGCCGCCGACCATACGGGCCGCGGGTGGTTCCTCCCGGCCGGCGAAGCCCGTGCCTTCGGTCAGCCGCAGCTCGATCTGGAAGCGCAGGCAATCGCCCTGCATGCAAATCGGCAGTCCCTTGTAGGCGACATCGACGAGGGCCAGCAGTTCCTCGCTGTCGCTGCGGAACTCGAAGTCGCCACCGACCACCTGGTACTGCCTGGACAGACGGCCCGGCGAGCACTCTCCGAACGGGTCCTCGATCGGCGGTTCGTCCTTCAATGTCATCGAAATCACCGTGTCCAAAACAGGAGGGGCGCTGATGATGCCTGCTGACTCAATCCCCATGCCACCGGCGTCAATTCTTCGAGAGGACTTGCGGGTGACGACCGAGCGGATCGCCCACGAGCTCGCCTGGCCTTCCACCGAAGCGCCCGACTGGAACGACATCCAGTGGCGCGTCGCGATGGCCGTTGCGGTGATGCATGGCGTCTCCGCCCTGCTGGCCGGGCGGCTTCGCTGGCGCGGTCCGCAGACCTGGACGACCTTCCTGGCGCAGCAAGGGGCGCAGGGCATCCTGAGGCAATCGCGCACGCAGCAGCTGCTCGCGGAGATCGATGGCGCGGCCAGGGATGCGGGGATACCGCTGGTTGCGCTGAAGGGATCGGCCCTGCTGGACCTGAATCTCTACGCGCCGGGCGAGCGGCCGATGAGTGACATCGACCTGCTGTGCACGCCACAGGACTTCGAGGCCACCGGCCGCGTGATCGAGTCGCTGGGTTACGTCGCGCGAGTCACGAATTGGCGTCACCGCGAGTACCAGCCTGCCGACACGGGCCAGGACAGGGCCTTCGGCGAACACATCGCCAATCCGGTCAAGATCGAACTGCACCCCCGCATCGTGGAGCGCCTGCCGCTGCGCGATGTCGACGTCACGGCGCAGATCTTTCCAACCCCGGCCCGCGTCGGCCTGAATCCCTATCCGGCTGCGGCCGCGCTGATGCGGCATCTGCTGCTGCATGCGGCGGGGAGCATCTGCGGGAAGTTCATCCGCCTCATCCATCTCCACGATATCGCCTCGCTGGCGAACCGCATGTGTGCCGAAGACTGGGGCGCACTGATGCTGCCAGAAGAAGGCGCCTGGTGGATGCTGCCTCCCCTGGCCATGGTGAACAGGTATTTCCCGGACAGGATTCCCCCGGCATTCCTGGACGGTGCTGCCGGGCAATGCCCCACCGTGCTGCGCTGGGCCGCGAGACGTTACCGGATCACCGAGGTCTCGCCGTCCCGGCTCGAGACGCCGATGCTTCCCGGCTGGGAATGGTCACGCTCGACAGCAGAAGCGATTGGCTGGGCTTTCAAGCGGCTGTACCCCGGCCGCAATGCCGTTGCCCTGGTGCAGAAGATGGCTTTTGACAATCACGCGCTGGCGACCATGGGCTGGGCCCAGCTATCGCGCTGGAAGAAGGGCATGCGCATTCTTTCGGGTCGCGCCCCGCGCGCCGCGACGATGTACTCGGTCCGGCGTGCCCTGGACTACACCCCTCCCGCCGTCAGGGCACCATACAGCGCCTCCACGAGGGTGAAAGTGTGATCGGCATCTTCGCGAATCGCGCGGCGATTGGCCTCGTGCGCCAGGCGCAGTCGAAAATCTTCGTCCCTGCCGACGCGCTCGATCGCTTCGCACAAGGCGGGAGCGTCACCGACCTCGACGGCCAGAGCAGCATGAGGCGCCCACTCGGCCAGATGACCAACGCGGGTGCCGACGCTGGGTACTCCCAGCGTCGCCGCCTCCAGCAGCGCCAACGGCCCGGCTTCATGCATCGACGTGACCAGATGCACATGCGCCTGGGCCAGCAAGGGCCGAAGCTGTGTGTGCGTGAGGAAGCCGTGGAAGGTGGTCTGACTCGCGAGGTCGAGTTGCCGAGCCATGATTTGCATCTCTTCGCCCAAGGTGTCCTCGCCGACAATGTCGAGGTGGAAGTCGATCCCCCGTCGGGCCAGGAGCGCAACTGCGCGCAGCAGCGTGGCCTGATCCTTGACCCTGTTGAGGCTCGCCACATGGATCAGGCGCAGCGGCGCGTTCGTATCCCTGCGCTGAGGCGGGCGGCTCGGCCAGGTCTCAAGGTCAACTCCCAGCGGCAGCCGTTGTGCGGTCGAGCCGAGCTTGGCCAGCTGCGCAAGCATGGGCTCGCTGGCCGCCGTGACCCTCGTCGCACCGCGCAGCACCAGCGCTTCGCGCAGCCGACCGCGCCAAGTGAGCCGGCCTCCATAGTGGATCACGGGCAAGGCAACCAGCTCGCCGCCAGCCACATGAACCGCACTGGGCACACCCAACAGCCTCGCGGCAGACACGGCAACCATGCCGCAATGCCCGGACCAGATCGCATGCAGCAGATCGAAGGGTGCGACGCGATGCTCCGCGCGGATGGTCGCGACGGCCCGCAGCAGCCCCCAGCGCGCACTGCGGCCACCGATGTTGTGCACCTGCACCCCCAGCAGCGGCCAATAGCCCGGCACCGGCTCCTGGCGCAACGCGTAGACGTGGACGTCGTGCCTCGCGCCCAGCCGCTTCAGCAAGGCCAGCAAGGCCGGAATCACGCGACGATCGCCCGAGCGGTCCACGCCCCCGGGGACGATCAGTGCGATCTTCATCTGCGTGTCCCTCCCCTCAACGCCTTCAGCGCCACCGAGGGCGCACTCGCATGAGCCACCGCGATCTTCAGATGCAGCTGGGCGACACCCGTGACGCGTTCGACAGCGTGGCCGCCGACTACGACGGCC
>DASTGE010000579.1:0-6462 GCA_035719405.1 Burkholderiaceae bacterium | reverse complement strand
CCCTGCTCGCGCCGCAGGTGCTCAATGACGGCGTGATCAGCGCAAAGCTCGGCACGGTGGCATTGGCTGCCGGCGATGCGGTAACGCTCGATGTGAACGGCAGCGAATTGCTGGGAGTGAAGGTCGATCCGGCGACGGTCGCGGCGCTGGTCGACAACCGCGAGTTGGTGCAGGCCGAAGGCGGCCATGTGATCCTCAGCGCGGGCGCCGCGCAGCGCCTGCGCGAGCAGGCCGTGGCCGGCGCAACGGGCGCCAATGCGCTGGTCGAAGAAAACGGCACGATGAGATTGGTGTCGACCGGCGGACGCATCGAGGCTGGCGGCGGACAGGTGAGCATCACGGGCTCCACGGTGAACATCGCCGGTCAAGTGCAGGCGGGCGGCACGCAGGCCGGCAGCATCGCGGTCCAGGCCGATCATGTCAGCCAAAGCGGTACGCTCGATGCGAGTGCCACAGGCGCCACAAATGCCACCTCCGGTATCGGCGGGCGCATCGAAATCGATGCGGATACTGTCGTGCAGACGGCTTCGGCACGCCTGCAAGCCGATGGCGCAGGCGCGGCAGGCAGCATCCGCGTGACGGGCGACGAGCGCATCTACAGCTCGGGTACCTACAGTGCCCAAGGCACGGCCGGCCAGGGCGGCGACATCGCGTTGACCGCAAAGAGCGTGCAATTGCGCGCGGCGACCGTGGATGCGAGCGGCGCAACGGGCGGCGGTCGCATCCGCGTGGGTGGCGGATTCCAGGGTCATGACAGCGACCTCGCGAACGCGAAGGAGCTGGGCGTCAACGGCAGCACGGTGTTGCGTGCCGATGCCAGCGTCGCGGGCAGCGGCGGGCAGGTGGTGCTCTGGTCCGATGACAGCACCACCTATGGTGGTCGACTGAGCGCTCGCGGTGGCACGGCCGGCGGCGACGGCGGACGTGCCGAGGTGTCGGGCAAGGGCGATCTGGTCTTCGGTGGCTCTGCGGACCTTGCAGCGCCCAAGGGCCAGGCCGGACAGCTGCTGCTCGACCCTCGCAATATCATGGTCGACAACGCAGGCAACTCCATCGCCAGCCTGAGCCTGGACGATCCCACGCCCTCGGCCACCAACGGCTTCGGCACCGTGACGCAGGTGCTGTCCAACGGCAATGTGATCATCTCGGCGCCCAATGCCAGCACGGGCGGCTCGAGCGCGACCGGCGCGGTCTACCTCTTCAACAGCAGCACGGGGGCGCTGCTGTCGGACCTGCGCGGCAGCAATGCGGGCGACCGTGCCGGAAGCGGCGGCGTCAAGGTGCTCGGCAATGGCAACTACCTGGTGCTGAGCCCGCAATACGGCAAGGCCAACGCGATCAACGCCTTCAGCCTGAGCACCAACGACTCGGGCTCGATACCGAGCGCAAGTGCCTACGCCATTCAGCAGAACTCGTCGGCCTATGCCGGTGCGATCACATGGCAAAGCGGCGTGGGCAGCGGCGCGAACGCGATCGGCAGCGGCAACAGCCTCGTGGGCAGCACCGCCAACACCGACAGCGTCTCGCGCTATACCTACTCGGGCAACGCGATCGTCGACAACGGCAGCATCACAGTCACCGCCAACGATCGCCTGGGCAATCTCACGACCTACGATACATGGGGCAACGTGACCAACACCGGCACGACGCGCATCACGGAGCTGGCCGACGGCAACGTCGCCATCGCCGCGCCCAATTGGTTCAACGGCCGGGGTGCCGTGGCGTGGATGAATGGAAGCACGGGCGCCCTCGCAAACGGCGCGGCCGGCGGTGCCTTGTCGAGCAGCACGGCCATCGTCGGCAGCACCGGCATCCGCAGCCAGGCGGTCGTGGACACCGACAGCAACAGCAAGAAGGTCTACGTGATCGGCGTGGACCAGTCGCTGCCCTATACCTACACCCAAGGCGCCACCAACCGGCGCACCGCGCCGCCCGGCGGTGCCGGCGACTCGGTGGGCCAGACGCTGACCGCACTGCCTGACGGCAGCTATGTCGTCAGCAGCCCGTTGTGGACCAACGATGGCACCGCGTATGCGGGCGCGGTCACGCGTGGAGCCGCGGGCGGCAGTGTGGGCGCCGTCTCCTCCAACAACAGCCTGGTGGGCAGCCATGCATACGATTTCGCCGGAAGCGGCGGCGTGAGCGTCGTCGGCAGCGGCAATTACGTGGTCGCGAGCCCGTACTGGAGCGACAGCGCCAACGGCGCCGCAGGGCACTATCTGCAGAACAACCCGAACGGGGCGGTGACCTGGGCCAACGGCAGCAACGGCAACGTCTATGGCGCGGGCAGCACCGGCGCTGTCATGGGCAGCGACAACAGCCTGACCGGCACAGCGGGCTCCGGGCTCGGCGCGCGCAATGTGAGCGGCATCACGCATTACACGACTTACGACTACAACACCTCATACATCCTTACCACCACCAGCAGCTCGCGATCGACGGCCACCGTGAGCGGCGGAATGATGGTGCTGCACGACGGGAACTACCTCGTCGTCAACGATGCGTGGAACGGCAGCAAGGGCGCCGTCACCTTCGGCAGCGGCTCCAGCGGCGTGGGCGGCGCGGTCTCGGCCAGCAACAGCCTGGTGGGCTCGACGGCAGGCGACTCTTTCAACAGAAGCGTCGTCGAACTCTCGGCCAGCAACTACCTGGTCGTGGCGCCCTACTCCGACGTCGGTGCGATCGACGGCGGCGCGGTGACCTGGGGTTCGGGCACGAGCGGCGTCACGGGCACGGTCTCGACCAGCAACAGCCTCTACGGCAACCAGGTGAGTGCGCGTGTGGGACTGGGCGGCGCACTGCCAGTCGGCACCGCCGATGGCCAGGCCTTGCGTCCCAACGCCATCGTTCTGAGCCCGCAGTGGGGCAACCGCAGCGCGAGCACCTCCACCGTCTCATATGGGGCGGTCACCTGGATCGACGGCAGCCACGGCAACGCATGGGGCCAGCAAGCCAACGGAAGCGCGGTGTCGTCGGGCAACAGCCTCGTTGGCAGCAATGCCGGGGACTATGTCGGCAGCATTCACACCGCTGACACGCGCTCGAGCTCATGGGTGGGCAACGGCAGCAGCCTGTACCAGGTGAATGACTCCTGGGACGCGCAGCTCAGTGCCAGCGTGGACGTGCTGGCCAACGGGGACTACATCGTGCGCAGCCCCAACTGGGGGGGCGGCAAGGGCGCCATCAGCTGGGGGGCAGGCGCCAGCGGCACGGCAGGTTCCGTTTCGTCCTCCAACAGCCTCGTGGGCAGCGTGGCCGACGTCGTGAGCACGAGCAGTTCGACGCAGACGCGCGCGGGCATGAACTTCACCGACACCACCTACCAGCTCACGACGACCGGCGACCACGTCGGCCTGCTCGGCCAGGCGTTGAGCAACGGCAACTACGTGGCGATCAGCCCGTACTGGAGTACGGGTCGCGGCGCGATCACATGGATCGGCAGCGGCAATCGGACCGGCACCATCTCCAGCACCAACAGCCTGGTGGGCAGCACGCCCGACATCTACAGCGACGTCAACCAGAGCAGCATCACGACAACCGGTGATCGTCTCGGCACATTGCCCGACAACACCTGGGTCGTGCCGGTCATCAGCGAAGCCACGGTCAGCGGCCAGACCTACACCACATCGACTGTCCGGCCCGTGGGGCCGTACAGCTTCGACCGCAGCAACACGGTGACCACCGCAAATTGGTACGGCGGCGGCGGCAACGTCACGCTTGGCAAGAACTACAGCGTGACACCGCCGAAGAACCTGACGCTGACCACGGACTCCGGCTATCTCACGACCGACTTCCAGTACAACGGCACGCCCATCGTCAAGGAGCTTTCAAACGGCAACGTGCTGGTGGCAAGCCCCGGCTGGAACAACGCAAGCGCCACGCGCGCCGGCGCCGTGAACTGGATGAATGGAGCGACTGGCGCATTGGCCGACGGGAGCAGCGCTGGCACGCTTTCAGCGGGCAACAGCCTGGTGGGCAGCCACACGAGCGATGTGCTCGGCTTCCGGCTGCCAATCGATGGCGTGTCGCAGCTGACAAACGGCAACTTCCTGCTCGTCAACCCTCAGTGGTACGACGAACGGGGCGCCGTCACGTGGGGCAGCGGCACGGCCGGTGTCACAGGCACTGTCTCTTCGGCCAACAGCCTCGTGGGCGACACGGCCTCGGGCAGCCTTGGCTTCACGACGGCCAACAACTACCTCTATCGCTTCGTCGCCGGATCCACAATCAACTACGACTGGGTCGACCGCAGCTCGGACGCCAGCGGCGACCGTGTCGGCTTGGGTGGCGTGAGCGCGCTCAGCGACGGCAATGCGGTCATCGGCTCGCCCTTCTGGCGCCAGCAGGCCGGCGGATGGTCGCAGTATTCGCAGCCTTCCTCGCTCGGCGCGGCGACGTGGATCAACGGCAGCAACGGCCAGCTCATCACGGGCGCCGTCGGCGGTTGGATCAACGCCGCCAACAGCCTCGTAGGCAGCCAGTACGGGGATGCAGTGGGCTACTCCGCCTGGGTCGATCCATGGAGCATGCAGCACTACGTGATCCCCGGCGTGACCGCACTGGCGGGCGGCAACTATGTCGTGGCCAGCCCGTGGTGGACCCACGGGAGCAAGGTCGAAGCCGGCGCAGTGACCTTCGGGCCGGCAGGCGGTATCGCGGGTGAGGTGAGCACCGCGAACAGCCTCGTGGGCGGCAGCGAGGGCGACCATGTGGGACGCACCCTTTCCAGTTACGACTCCGTCACCTGGAGCCCCAAGATCGACCCTGGCATCGTCCGGCTCGATACGGGCAGCGCCACGAACTACCTCGTGCGCAGCGTCGACTGGACGAACACCTACGCGACCAACGGCTACGGCGCCGGCGCGGCCACATGGGTCAGCGGCAGCACTGGACGCGCCTATGGCCAGAGCAGCACCGGTGCTGTCGTCTCCGCATCGAACAGCCTCGTCGGCAACACAGCCGGTGACGGCCTGGGCGGCATGACCATCACGCTGACACGCAATACCGGCGGCAGCAGCGTTGCCAGCGGCGACATGCTGCTGTTGAGCAACCTCGAGTACTGCGGCGAGTATGGCGCCGGCGCCATCACACTGCTTTCGGGCGCCTCTGGCGCGGCAGGGCCGATCAGCTGGCGCAACAGCGTGATTGGTCTGGCCTCCAACAGCAACGGACTGCAAACCTCGACCTTCAACGGCTACAGCTACTACACCGATGTGCGGGCCACGTTGCTGCCGACCCCCGTCACGGCGGCCGAACAGATCGCCTGGCGCCCACTGGTTTGGGCAGCACCCGCGCAGTCCGGAGGCAACGCCAGCCAGGCCAAGGTGCTGACGCTCGTATCGGACAGCAACACCACGCCCGCGACCGTCGACCAGATCAACGGCACAGGCGGCAATGCCAACTGGACGGGCAGCCTCTTCGCCGGCACCACCGGCAGCTATGGCGGCCTGGGCGCCAGCGGCGGCCTCCTCGCGTTCAGCACCAACGCTGGCAGCGACGTCGTCATCCCGCCCTCGACCATCACCTCGATGCTCAACGCCGGAACCGCGGTCACGCTTCAGGCGAGCAACGACATCACGGTGATGCGCGACATCGTTGCCAGTGCCGGCGGCCATGGCGGCGATCTCACGCTGGAAGCAGGCCGCTCCGTACACCTGCGCGCCAACATCGACACCGACGGCGGCAACTTCGCCGCGCATGCCAATCAGGCGGCAGGTGTGGTCGATGCCGACTGCAGCGTCTGCGCCGCCGTCATCACGCAGCAGACGGGCACGACGATCACGACGGGCTCCGGAAACGCGGCGTTCTCCATCGACAACAGCAGCACCAAGAGCCACAACGACGCGGGGACCGTCCGCCTTGCGTCGGTGGACGCCAGGGAAGTCCTTGCGCGCAACGCGGGGGTGGACAGCAGCGGGCGCGGCCAGGGCATCCGCTTCCAGCCCGGCGCGGTGCTGGGCAACAACGACACCGAATACCTCACGCTCTCTGCGCGCGGCACCAGCGCGCAAGGCGGCGGCATTGTGCTCGGCAGCGACACCGTGCTGCAGGGCGCGCCATGGGGAACGATCGTCGTCGGCGCCTCGCAGAACGACCTCGCCGTGACCTTCGGCGGCGCCTCCAGCACCGGCTTTGCAATGACGCAGGCCGAGATGGGCAGCATCATCCGCCGGTCCATCGGCTTCCCGAGCATCGTTTTCGGCAATGGCAGCCAATCGGGCGCGACCACGGTGGGCTCGCTGGACTTCACGCAAGCCTCGATGCAGCGTGACAGCAGCGGATCACTGTCGATGCAAGTCGGCATCCAGGGCGGCAGCGGCGGCGTGAACGTCACCGGCGCCCTGAAGTCGGGCGCGGCGGGCGATTACGGCATCGAACTGCGGGTATGGAACGGCGTGCTGAACCTCGCGTCGACTTCGTCATTGACGGCGAATACCGGCATCCTCTCCTTCAACGTGATCG
>DASTGE010000578.1:0-10703 GCA_035719405.1 Burkholderiaceae bacterium | reverse complement strand
CATGTTGTGCACAGCAGTGAGGAGGCTCACGACCTCTTCCGCCGGTTGCGTTGCAGTGGCCTGTCGCCTCAGGATCGGGAGATGATGCGAGCCGGCGCCGACTACGTGGCGCAGCATCACACCTGGGCGCGTCGATTGCGGCAGGTTTGTGACGTCGTCGGATGCGAACCGTGAGCGAAGGCCTGGATCGCTTCGCCGTTTCATGGCGAGACCAGGGGCTGTGGCGGAGCAGGAACAATTTGGAGCGGCTGCTCGGCGGTCGCATCGACGTTTTGCCGCCGCGCGCACGGCCGCTGCCCCAAGCGCGGGCGGTGGTGGGATGGGGCCGACGACCGAGTGGAGAGCGGGCAAGATACCTCGCGCAGCGACATGGCCTCGCTTGTTGGCGCATTGAAGACGCCTTCCTCCGCTCGCTCGCCCTCGGCGACACACCGCCTTATGGCATTGTCATCGACGATCTCGGCATCTATTACGACGCGGGCGAGCGGTCTCGATTGGAGGCGCACGTTCAGGTCGCGCTGACCGAGGAGCGCAACGAGCGCGCAAGAGCGCTGATGCGTCAATGGCGCATCGGGCGGGTCAGCAAGTACAACCTGGCCCGTGAGCGGCAGGGAATTTGCGAGAGGCCCTATGTTCTCGTGGTCGACCAGACCGCAGGCGACGCCTCGATCCGGTTCGGGCAGGCCGATCCGGCGAGCTTCACACGCATGCTCGAAGCCGCCCTCGACGAACATCCATCGCTGCCGATTCTGCTCAAGGTCCATCCCGATGTGGTCGCCGGGCGGAAGTCTGGCCACTTCAAGGCGCTGACGCCGGGGCAGGCCGCGCGCGTGCGCGTCTGTGCCGACGACGTCCACGCGCCCGCGCTCATCGAGCCCGCCAGTGTCGTCTACACGGTCACTTCCCAAATGGGCTTCGAAGGCCTGCTGTGGGGCAAGCCGGTGCGCGTCTTCGGCATGCCGTTCTACGCGGGCTGGGGCCTGACGCAAGACGAGCGGCCGGCACCGGAAAGACGGTCCCCGGCGCCGCTGGAAGCGCTCGTGCATGCGGCACTCGTGGACTACGGGCGTTACCTCGACCCGGAGACCGGGGAGCGCTGCGAGGTCGAGCGGCTGCTCGAATGGATGGCGCTGCAGCGGCGCATGCGCCAGCGTTTTGCCGGCGAGGTGCACGCCATTGCCTTCTCGCGATGGAAGAAGCCGATCGTGCGCGCCTTCTTCGGCGGCAGCCAGGTGCGCTTCGTGCGCCACAGTCGCCAAGTGCCAGAAGGTGCGACGGTCGCGGTCTGGGGTGGCCAGGCGGCCCCACATCAGGCGCGTGATGTCGTGCGCCTGGAGGACGGCTTCCTGCGCTCGGTCGGCCTGGGCGCGGACCTTGTGAGGCCCTTGTCGTGGGTCATGGACCGCAGCGGCATGTACTACGACGCGACGGTCCCTTCAGACTTGGAGACGCTTCTGCGCGAGGCCCGGTTCGACGATGCGCTCGTTGCTCGTGCGAGGCGGCTTCGGCAGCGCATCGTGGCGCAGGGCATCACGAAGTACAACGTCGGCACCGGAGGCTGGCAGCGGCCCGAGCAGGCGCGGCGGGTGGTGCTGGTGCCCGGTCAGGTGGAGAGCGACGCGGCCATCGCACGCGGGGCCACCCGCGTGGCGACCAACATCGGCCTTCTGCGAGCCGTCCGCGAGGCCGCGCCCGATGCCTATGTCGTCTACAAGCCGCATCCTGACGTGGTGGCGCGGTTGCGTCGCGAAGGGCAGGGCGAAGATGCGGCCGCCGAGTACTGCGATGAGGTCGTCGTCGATGCGCCCATGTACATGATGCTGGAGGCCGTCGACGAAGTGCATGTCATGACATCGCTCGCCGGCTTCGAAGCCCTGCTGCGCGGACGCCGTGTCGCCACCTATGGCCGCCCGTTCTACGCCGGCTGGGGTCTCACTCAGGACCATGATCCTCCGCAGCGCCGGGGCCGAAAGCTCGATCTCGACGAACTTGTGGCCGCTGTGCTGATCCTGTATCCCACCTACGTGAGCCGTCGCAGCGGTGCCTTCACCACGCCGGAGCACGCGCTGGAGGAACTGCAGGAATGGCGCGTCGAGGGCGCCTCCCAGGCCGGTGCATGGCTGCGGCTGAAGCGGGCCTTGCTGCGTTGGTTCAGTCCGGTGGCAAGACGGTGAGGCGGTGAAACGGCGCAAACCCGGCCCCACGCAAGCTTTACCTCTGCCGCTTGGGCGTTGCCTTCAAGAGCTCAAGCCTTGACCGCCTCGCGCCGCAGCGCCGCTCGCATCGTGCGGAACAGGTCGTCTGCGTGAATGGGCTTGGCGAGATACGCGTTCATGCCAGCCGCCAGGCAGCGCTCGCGGTCGCCCTCCATCGCAAGCGCGGTCACGCCGATCACCGGCACCTCGCCGCGGCACGGTGCGAGCCGGCGGATGGCGCGCGTCGCGTCGTAGCCGTTCATGACGGGCATCGACACGTCCATCAGCACCAGGTCATAGTCAGCATCGCGCATGCGCTCGACCGCCTCCGCGCCGTTGAGTGCCACGTCGAAGTGGATGCCCGCCCGCCGGAGCATCACCTCCAGCACCTTGCGATTGACGGCGCTGTCGTCGGCGACCAGCACATGGCGCCCCTGCAACGGCACCGGTTCGTGCTCCTGAGGGGCCAGCACCGGCGCGGTTGAAGCCTCCGGGGTGGGCGCGATTCCAAGCAGGACGTGGAACCGGAACACGGCGCCCTGGCCCTTTTGGCTCGTCACTGAAATGTCGCCCTGCATGGCTTGGCAGAGTTCGCGCGAGACCGCCAGCCCGAGGCCCGTGCCACCGAAGCGCCGAGTCGTCGTCTCGTCGGCCTGGGTGAACGCGGCGAACAGCATGAACTGGAGGTCCTCGGGAATACCGGCACCTGTATCGCTCACCTCGACCTGCAGACGGCAGGCGGAGTCGTCCGTGTTCTCGCGCCGGCTGGTGACGCTCACCAGCACACGGCCGGCATCGGTGAATTTGATGGCGTTGTCGAGCAGGTTGTGAACGATTTGAGTGAGCCGGTGCGAATCGCCGACCACGAGGCGCGGCTCGCCGTTGAACTCGTATCGCAGTGCCAGCTGCCGCGCGAGCGCCGCGCCCTCGAACTGACGCACGGCGCGCCTGAGCTCCAGTTCGACGTCGAACGGCCTGCGCTCCAGTCGCAACTGCCCGGCTTCGATCTTCGACAGATCGAGGATGTCGTCCAACAGCGAGCGCAGCCGTCGGGTGCTCGCACTGAGGGTCTGCAGCAGATCGTGCTGTTGGTCGTCGAGCCGGGTGTCGGCAAGCAGCTGGGCCATCCCGGTGATGCCGTTGAGCGGCGTGCGGATCTCGTGGCTCATGTTCGCCAGGAACCGCGCTTTCGCCGCATGTGCCTGCTGTGCCTGCTGAAGCGCAGCCTCCAGCTTGCGCTCCTGCTGCTTCTCCTCGCTCAGCTCGCGAATCGACACGCACAGGCATGGCGCGCCCTCGAAGCTCACCGACCGCAGCATCATCCGCACCGGCACGACATGGCCATCACCCTGCAGCACCTGCCGCTCCACCGGCTGCCCTTCGCAAGGATGCCGGCCAATGCGCCGGAATTCCTTCATCTCGCATTCAAGCAGCAGCGCCGACTCCGGCGCCAGCAGCGCGGCCAATGGCCGCCCGACCACCTCGCCCAGCGGCCGGCGCAGCAGCGTCTCGACGCGCTCGTTGCAAAGCAGCACGTTCGATTGAGCGTCCAGGATCACCAATGCCTCGCCGCCCGTGGAGGTTGCGCTTCGGAACACCTGCCACAGCTCTTCGTTGCGTGCCAGCGCGCGATTGACCTTGAGGTTTGCCTGCTGCAGGGCCTCGCGCAACTCGGCCAGCTCACGGGCGATCAATGGCGAGTTGAGCGCCGGGGGGCTGGTGAGATCGTGCGCCTCCTGGAGTGCGGTGCGGGCATGGCGCGCCAGCCGTCTCAAGGCGGAGGCCTGGATCAACAGATAGCCCAGCACGATGCCCAGGACAGCGGCCAATTGCAGCGCTTGCGTTCGCAGCGACACCGATACGGCCTTCCGGGCGGCTTCGCTGATCCGCGCCGTCGAATACCCGATGACCAGCCGCTCGCCCTTGAGTGCATCCGTGAAAATCGTACGCCACACCACGGCGACCTGATGGCCGGCAGCAAGACGGGAACCGATGGGCTCGCCGGCGCTCCATGCCTGCCTCAGCAGGTGGTCGTCGATGCGGGAGCCATCATGCAGCGCGAGCGTCTCGATCCGGCCGTCGGTTCGTCGCAGCGCGACGAACAACGCATGAGCCGGCCATGCCGTGCGTGCAGCCAGGCGCTTCAGGCTGTGCGGGCCGGCCTGCTCCTGCGCGAGCTGGTCGGCTGCGAGGACGATGTCGTCCAGCATGTCGTTGGACTGCGCGATCAACGCCTCGTGCATCAACCCTTCGACCATCTCCAACGAGGCCCGGATGCGGATGACGGCCAGCAGGGTGGCGACGGCGCAGATCAGCAGCGCGGCGCCCATCCACATTGGCAGGTGCGCGCGCACCCGGCTGCCACGCGGCGTCAGCGGACTGCGCATTACGCTGCTGGCAGGCCGTAGGTGGATCACCGCAAGCGTCCGTCGGAAAGATCTTGCAGCCGCGCGTCGAGATAGCCGGCGAGCCGGTCCACGCGCAGCGGCTTGCGGTACACCAGTGTTCGCGCGTCGAGGCTTCCGCTGCCCTCCTTGACGGATTCGTCGCCGGTGACGACGACGATGTGCAGGTGGGCCGTCTGCGCGTTCGAGCGCAGCGTCTTGATGAGCCGGAAGCCGTCGAACGGCTGCATCACGATATCGGTGATCAGCACGTCGGGTCGCTGCTGGGCCACCGTCAGCAGCGCTTCGGCGCCGTCGCGTGCGTAGTGCGTCACCACACGCTCGCCCCACTGGCGCAACAGATGCTCGTAGCTCTTGAGCGCGACGGCGTTGTCCTCGACCACGAGCACGCGCAATGCGCGGGTGGCGCCGCCGCCGCGAGGGTCTGGCAGGCGATCGATCTCGCGTTGCAGCGATGCCAGCGTGATGCGGCGGTGGCCGCCCTGCGTCCGCCAGGCCTCCAGTGCGCCGCTTTCCACCATCTTCTGGATCGTCGACACCGAGACGCCCAGCATCGCCGCTGCGTCCTTGGTACCGACGTAGCCGCTGGCGATGTCGGCGTTGCTGATCTGGCTGCGGGGGCGGCCCATGCGTGAAAGCGCTGAGAAAAGCGCGCAAAGGAACAGCGCCCGCGCGCCCACGGAATCGGAGCGGCGGATGATAGCGGCGTGGCCTGGCGCATCACTCGATGTCGGGCACCAGAAGCCGCATTGCCGGGGGTTTGTTCACGGCCGTCATTCGCGCTTTCACATGCGACAGCCTCTCGCCGGATCGGCCAGTGCTTTCACGGCAACCGATCGGTACTCGTTGTTCAAGCCCTTGACCTCGCGCAGGTACATGTCCTGCACTGGGTTGTGCGCCCTGCTCAGGGTGAACCGGCCGCGCGGACTGTCGATGGTCGCTTTCTCCATCGCCTGCACCATCGCGTCCCGGTTCTTCATGTCGCCCTTGGCTGCCGCAAGCGCCATCGCCAGCATCTGCGCCGCGTCGTAGCCCTGGACCGCATAGACATCGGCGTTGGTCTTGTACACCTTGGCAAAGGCGAGACGGAAGGTGTTGTTGCGCGGCTGGTCGAGGTTGTCGGCGTAATGCAGGGTGGTCAACAAGCCCTGGGCGGAAGCGCCTTGCGCCTCGAGCGTGCCATCGGTGAGGAAGCCGGGGCCGTACAACGGGATGCTCTTGCGCAGGCCTGCGGCGTCATAGTCCTTGACGAACTTGACCGCGCCGCCGCCCGCAAAGAACGCGTACACGGCATCCGGCTTCTGTGCCGCGATCTCCGTCAGCAGTGCCTGGAACTCGACGTTCGGGAACGGCAGGTTCAGGTCCTTGACCACCTTGCCGCCGCCCTTTTCAAAGCCCTCGGTGAAGCCCTTTACGGTCTCGGCGCCAGCAGCGTAATTCCAGGTGATGGTCATGGCCCGCTTGTGCCCGCGTTGCGCGGCGACGACTCCCATCGCGTAGCCCGGCTGCCAGTTGGAGAACGAGCTGCGGAAGATGTTGGGCGCGCACAGCGGCCCGGTGATCGCATCTGCTCCCGCATTGGGAATGATCAGCAGCGTGTTGTTGTCCTTGGCCGCCTTGGCCATGGCCAGTGCGACACCGGAGTGCACGGTGCCGACCAGCACGTCGACGTTGTCGCGCTTGATCAGCTTGTTGACGTTGTCCGTGGCCTTGGCCGGCTCGGACTCGTCGTCGACCTTGAAGTACTGAATCTCGCGCCCGCCGAGCTTGCCGCCCTGTTCCTGCACATAGAGGCGGAAGCCGTTCTCGATCATGTTGCCGAGCGCGGCGTAGGTGCCGGTGTACGGCAGCATCAAGCCGACTTTCAGCGGAGGCTGGCCTTGTGCGAGCGCGCTGCTGCCGGCGGTTGCCAAGGTGAGGGTCCCGATCGAGGCGGCGAGGCGAAGGGCACTGATCATCGGGGTGTCTCCCATGCGAACTGCCAGGAGCATGCCCGGCCCGCTTCACAAGAAGCAAGCGGGTTTTTGCTGTCAGCGTGGCCGCCTGGCCCCCCCGGTGCGCGGGCTATAGAAGCTGTCGCAGCTGGGCCTGCGCCTGCAGCAGTGATGGCAGGCAGTTCTCGGTGAGTTGTTCGCCGCTCATTCGGGAGGCGTGGACGCACACGTTGATCGCCGCAACCGTTTCGCCACGGTAGTTTTTGAGCGGAACTGCCAGTGCCCGCAACCCCGGCTCGAATTCCTGGTCGACCACCGCATAACCCTGCTGCCGCGTCCGTTCGATCTCGATGCGCAGGCGATCGGGAAGTGTCACCGTGTGCGGAGTCACCGCCTGCAAGTTACCTTGCCTGGCCACCCAGTCGTCTGCATCGTTCGGCGGCAGCGCCGCAAGCAGCACGCGTCCGTTGGCAGTGCAGTGCGCCGGCACGCGCGTGCCGGGCTGAAGATGCGCCGACACCACACGCCCTGCGCTTGTGGCTGCAATGCAGATTACCTCGTCGCCATCCAGCACGCCCGCCGATGACGCTTCCTTCAGCGCGTACGCCAGCTTGTGCAACTCGGGCTGCACGATGCGCGGCAGTCGAGCCGAGTGCATGTAGCTCTGCGCGAGCCGCAACACCTTCGGCGTGAGCGCGAACATCTTGCGATCCTGCGACACGAAGCCAAGGTAGGTCAGCGTGATCAGATAGCGGCGCGCCGCAGCTCGGGTCAGCCCCGTGCGCTCGGCCACTTCGCTGATCGTCAGGCGCGGACGCTCCTGGTCGAACGCTTCGATGACGGTCAAGCCCTTCTCGAGACCCGCCACCAGGTCGCGCTTCAACGGTCCGTCATACTGAACATCAATCATGGACGCCACAGACTCGGTCTGGATGGTGCCCTCTTCGTTACGCTCTTCGGCCATTTTTCCCCCTTTGTGCGGCGATCGCCCAAAAGAGTCGCGACCGAAAAAACTTCGACCGGTTGGGCGATCTGCAGCTGACTATAGGATGTGCGCTCGCACAAAATCGTTCCAAAATTAAACCGGGGTGCGAAAAACGCACGCTTCGCGCCGTTCATGTTCGCTCGAGCACGACCGCGATGCCTTGCTCTACGCCGATGCACATGGTGCAAAGCGCATAACGACCACGAACGCGATGACGCTGATTCACGGCTGTCGTCGCCAGACGTGCTTCGCTGGCACCCAATGGATGCCCGAGTGCAATGGCTCCGCCATTAGGGTTGACCCGGGGATCGTCGCTCAGGCAACCCGAGATCGCGCAACACGGCCAGCCCGGCGGGGCTGGACGCTTCGATGTTCCTGTCGTGGGCCGAGAGAGAGTCTCCGTCGGCCCGATCAAGCCGCCTTTGCCAGTTCCTGAATCGCGTACACCGAGCCGAACCGATTCGCGAGGAACTCGTCCAACGGAACATCCTCCTGCCGGACGAATCCTGCTTGAGGCAGCCGCCCTTCGGACAACAAGTCGAGCATCGCGCAGAGGCTCGAGGCCGTCGTGATCTGGATGGCGCTGTGCAATTCCCCGGCCAGTTCCCGGCTGTAGATCTTCCGTGCGTAAGTGTCCTGCAGCAGCTTGCCGTTCTTCCAGCCGCTCACTGTGACGAACACGATGACCACATCCTGCAGCGTCATCGGGACGGCCTGCTCCAGGATCTCCTTCAGCACGTCGCGCCGGTCCTTCAGGCGCAGGTCATGGAGCAAGGCCTTCATGATCGCTGCATGGCCGGGATAGCGGATCGTCTTGTAGTTGAGCGTGCGCACCGTGCCCTGCAGCGTCTCGCACAGCGTGCCCAGCCCGCCCGAGGTGTTGAAGGACTCGTACAGCACGCCGTCGAGCGAGAACTCCTCGCGCTCCTCGAGTGCCGGTACCTCGCGACGCTGGCCGTCGACGATCGCTTCGCAGGGCTCGCAATACTCGTTGATGACGCCCTCGGTGCTCCAGGTCAGGTTGTAGTTGAGGGCGTTGCTGGGGTAGGCAGGCAGGGCGCCGACGCGCATGCGCACGCTGTCCAGTCGCTCGAACTGTCGGGCGAGGTCAGCGGCGACGATCGAAATGAAGCCGGGCGCCAGCCCGCATTGAGGCACCATCGCGGTGGTCGCGCCTTGGGCGAGCTCGCGGATGCGCCGGGTGCTTGCCACGTCCTCCGTCAGGTCGAAGTAGTGCACGCCCGCGTCGCGCGCGGCCTCTGCGACCTTCGTCGTCAGGTGGTACGGCGCTGCGCTCAAAACCGCGAAGCGACCTTGCAGAGCGTGCCGCAGCGCCTGTTGATCGAGGACGTCGAGCAACATCGTCTTTCGGCGCTCACTGTCCGGCCCCAACGCCTGCAACGCGGCGGGGGAGCGGTCCGCCACCGTGACCGTGTACGCGCCGCCCGGACTCGACGCCGATGCCAATGCCAGGAGGTTCGCCACCACCTGGCCGATCTTTCCGCCCCCGATCAACAAGATGTCCTTCATCGCTCGCTCCTTTCGTCCTCGCAGGCCCGATTTTCAGAAGAGTTTCGGCAAAACGCAGCCGACAAGTTGACAAGACGGTCCCATACTTTCGGCGCATCAACGGCAAGCAGCGACGAAATGACGAAGGCCGAGCTCGACACTGTCGACCAGCAATTGCTGTCCCTGCTTCGCGAGAACGCGCGCGCGTCGACGACCGAGCTTGGCCGACGCATGAACCTTTCGCGTACAACGGTGCAAAGCCGGCTTCAGTGTTTGCAGAGACTGGGTGTGGTGGCAGGCTATACGGTGGTTGTGCCGGACGAGGCTGAGGCGTCGCTGGTGCGGGCCCACGTGATGATCACGCTCGCTCCCAAGCAGGCCCCCGCCATCGAACAAGCGCTCCGGCGCATTCCCGAGGTCCGGGTGCTGCACTCCGTCAGCGGTCCGTTTGACCTGCTGGCGATCGTTGCCGCCGCCTCGATCGGCGACCTCGACCGGCTGATCGACGGCATCGGCGCGCTCGAGGGTGTGGAACGAACGACATCGGCCATCGTGCTGTCGACGCGGATCCAGAGATAGCGCCCTTCGCAGCGGGCGATAACCGCGCATGCCTTCGCGCGGTTCGAGCCTCGCTATCAAGTTCCCTGCCGGGGTGCCGATCTCCACTCGAAACCCCGCCGGGACGGCGAGGGAGCGGTACGGATGAACCATGAGCGCCACCATCGATGTCCGCGAGTTGCAAGTCGGCATGTTCGTCCACCTCGACCTGGGCTGGATGGCGCATCCTTTCCCCCTCGGCAGCTTCAGGATCAGCAGCACCGAGCAGATCGAGAAGATCCGCTCCCTCGGGCTTCAGCGCGTTCGCTGGAGTCCGGAGAAGAGCGAGCTGAGACGGCCTTCAGAGTCACAGTCACCAGAGCCATCATCAGAGCGACCTGAGCCGCCCGCAGTCGACAAGACTGACGCCACGCCTCAGTCGGCCGACACGCAAAGCGATGCGCGCCGAAAGGTGCTCTCGCAGCATCGGGCTGCGCAGTTCCAGTGCGAGCGCCAGTACGTCCAGGCCACTCGTGAGTGGCGCCGCATGAGCGACAAGGTGTCATCTGACCCTGCCGCCGCCCGCGAAGCCGCCGCAAGCCTGAGCCAAGCCCTTCTCGACAAGATGCTCGTCGACCGCGATCTGTCGATCCGTGTGTTGGCAGACCCCGCCGGAGACCGTTCAGCCGCGCATGCGATGAACGTGACGATCCTCTCGCTGTTGCTGGGGCGTGTATTCGGCCTTGCGCGAGCCGACATGATGGAGCTCGGCCTGGGCGCCATGCTGCACGATATCGGCAAGATCGATCTTGCCGACCGGCTGCGCTTCCCGGACCACGACTTCAGCCATGCGGAGCACGCCGCCTACCGGGAGCACGTTGCTTGCGGGGTGCGGCATGGCCGCGCAATGGGACTGCCGCCTGCTGCCCTGCTCGTGATCGCCCAGCACCACGAGCAGTGCGACGGTTCAGGCTTCCCGCAGAAACGCACCATCGACTCCATGTCGGCGGCCGCCCGCATCTTGTCGCTCGTCAATCGCTACGACAACCTCTGCAACCCGCTTCTGTTGTCGAACGCATTGACGCCTCACGAGGCGCTGTCGCTGCTGTTCGCGCAGGGGCGGCAGAAGTTCGACGTC